>NZ_JBPPZG010000149.1:806-9702 GCF_051918545.1 Pseudogracilibacillus amylolyticus (SeqCode)
TTTCATGGCGAAAATAAATGACTTTCAATCTCTACCACATCCTCATCCTGTGTTCCGTAGTACATTATATGGACGAGATGCGGAAAAAATGAATAAGAAAAAATCAAAGATTTAGTTCATAAAAGTGGTTCCTGAAAATATATTAGGGTAAGTAAGAATCATGAAGAAATTTAATGAGAAGAGAACGCCAAAGATTTTTTCAATAGAGTTTAGTCTCTGTTGTTCGTTGAAGAGTGACACCGACATTTTCCACTACGTTGGTCTATAATTTTATTCGTAAAAGGCGAGCCCCCGCAGACATTATTTTCATTTATGTCTGCGGGGGATTATTTAATTTCTTCTATTTTCTCCACCTACTTTTACTTCCTTACTTACTTGCTTAATCCGTTCCATTATTCTACCGGCTTTTACCTGTTCTACACCATTCTTAGTAGAAGTGGCCAAAATTTGCTCTAATTGTGCCATCGTATAATTCGACGTAAAGAATACTGGCAAATTTTCCATCATCCGATATTGTAAAATTGAACCGAGTACTTCATCCCGAAACCAAGCCGATAATGTTTCTGCTCCGATATCATCCAACATTAGTACATCTGCTCGTTTAAACATATTTATTTTATCTTGTACTTTATTATCTTTTATTGCTTCCCGAATTTCCCTAACAAACTCTGGCATGTAAATTAACATGGAGGAAATATTAAATTTCCGTAATTCATTTGCAATTGCACCAAGCAAATAAGTTTTACCAACACCAAACGGACCAGTAAGGAACAATCCTTTTTCTGGTAATCCTTGTTTCGCTAGCTTTAAAAAGGATACAGCTTCTTTTGTTGCCAGAATCCGATTATGATCAGGATATATATTTTCCATGCTAGCATTTAAAATTTCTTTTGGCATATAAATGCTTTGAATTAAATTTTCTTTTTCCGTCATTTTTTCATACTGAATATGGTTTTGGCACTTTTCATAAGAAATATGAATTTCACCATTTACAAATTGTAAGACAGGTGAGTATCCCTTAACAATATTTTTACAAAACTCAAAAGATGAACAGTTGTCACATTGTACAGATTGTGTTGCATACTCATATAATTTGTTTAATCGTTTATCAATGTCTTTTTCGGTAATCTCTGGATGTTTGTCTAAAAAGTATGCGATTTTGGGATGCTGTAAAATCTCTGTTTTCATCGCTTCATGTCTTTGTTTAAAACTTTCATTATTATTAATCCATCTTTTTAAAGAGGTCTGTATCGGCTTCATTTTTCTCATTCCTTTGAAACGTTAATTGTTTTCTGAAGCGTATTTTTGCAAGATAGCAACCATCTCTTCTTGTTCTCGTGCTTGTTCTTCCGTTAAGTTAACTTCTTGTTTTGTTTCTTTCGGTTCTTTATGTCTATCTTTAAACCAATCTGGAATAATTTCTTTAGATTGTTTTCTAGATTGATAGTTTCTTTTCGGTTGTGCCTTTTGTTCTGATTGTTGTTGTATAAAGTCCATTGCTTCTTTTGCAGTTTTAAATTTTTTCCGAGACCAGTTACTCGCAATTTTTTCCATGTACTCTTTGGGGAGTTTCATATCAGAACGTAACATGACATAGTGGATAAGTACATTCATCACCGATGGGGGAATGCCTTGATTTACCATTAAATCACTTATAAATTTTAAGTCTTGATTAGAAGCGTTATTACCGCTTGATAAATCTTCTAGTAATTCTTTTGGTGTAATAGTTTCAAATCTTTGTTGCAGTTTTTCAGTTTTAGTTAAGGGCTTATCTTGCACCGAAACTTGTTGTTTAGGTTTTTTTATCGAAAGTTTCAAATTGCTTACATTATGTTTCGTTTGAAAAATATCGTGGCAAACGGCTTTAAATTGTTCAACATCAAGTCGGTTCTCCTCCGTAAGAGCCCATTCGACAGATTTTTCAATTTCATACGATTCTAAATCATACAATTGAACAAGTTGTGAAATGATACGCTTATTTGTTTCTGTTAAAATTTTTTCAACAGGTAGCATCTTTCGTTTCAAGCTTTGTTCAAGTAAAGAAAAATCCAATTGTTGAAGCGGGATTCCTGTCGGCTCTTCACTTTTTATTGGAGGAATGTATTCCGGTTCAAATGTTTGAAATACTTCATGAAAAACAGCTGTAACATCTTTTCCAATTCGTTGTTGATTCGCTTTTGTATAATGTTTTTTTAATGAAAGAAACTTCTTTTCTCCAATATGACGATACAATAGCTCCGATAACATCACATCTTCAAAGAAAGCTCTTGGACTAAAAGGTGATTGAATAACATATGTATAATACACTTTCTCTTTCGTTTCTTTTTTATATGTTTTTAATAATCCAATTCCTTCCAATTTAAGCCTGGCTTCATATATTCGATCTAACGGCATATTTAAATAATTCATCAACGTATGATGTGTTTGCAATTGAATTTCCGGTTGAATATCGATTTCATGTAAGAGAAGCTGATAAAAACTAATTGCTTCAATTCCGAGTAAAGGTTGGTATAAGTGCGTTAAAGACTGGATATAGTCATTTGGCAAACTGGAATCAAGTTGAACAATATATCCATCAACTGGTAAGATTTTTCCTAGATGTTGCACTTTTTTCACTTCCCCTTTTCATTACTTGGATTTTTTCGATTGTAAAATTTCTTTTAGTTCATCTAGAAAAACATTAATATTTTCAAATTGACGATAAACAGAAGCAAAACGTACGTATGCTACTTCATCAATGTCAGACAATCGTTCAAGCACCATTTCACCAATATGTTGGCTATTTACTTCAGGGAGATCAGAATTTCTTATTTCTCGCTCTACTTCTAGAGCAACTTTTTCAATTTCTTCTATCGTAACAGGTCTTTTTTCACAAGCACGCATTAATCCCCTGATCAATTTATCACGATTAAACTCTTGTCTTGTCCCATCTTTTTTAACAATGATTAATGGTGTTTCTTCTTTCCGTTCAAAGGTGCGAAAGCGAAATCCACATCGCTCACATTCTCTACGCCTTCTGATCGCATCACCGTCTTCAAAAGGCCTTGAATCCAGAACACGGGAATGTTTATGATTACACTTTGGACACTTCATTCGTTTCAACCCCATTCATATTCGATCCAACATCCAAAAACGTTTAGTCTATTATTATATTTTATCATGTTTTTAACTATTTCCATAATGATTATCATACTTGACTAAGTTAACCTCTAATCTGGACTTAAAACATGGAATTTCTACATGTTAATAACAATAGAATTAAATACTGCCCGCCCTGTAACTTTAGACTCGATATGTAGCAAATTCACTCGATGTCTTGGAAATTGACTTGACATGTTATAAAACCACTCGTCGTCTTGATAAACGACACGACATGTTGGGAATCCACTCGACGTCAATACTCTAACATGTTGTGAATTCCCTCAAAATGCTAAAAGAGAGTCGTCATTAACTTCCGACAGCTATGATTAAAACATTATATTGCATTTCAGCGCACAATAAAAGTATACATGTAGCCACAAAGCCCATTGATGAAAAAAGCTATTTTAAAAATAAAAAAGTTGTCCATATTAACAGACAACTTTTTGGCACGTCCTTGCATCGTAAGTGCAACTAAGGCACCCGCCATTAAAGGGTCGTCGAATGCCGAGTTTTCTAATGAATATTAATTTAAGATATTTTTACCGTTTCTTTTTTTTGACTCTGTTGTTGTAGAGCTTTACCTACAAACTTTGCCAAATCGACTACTCGTGCAGAATAGCCCCACTCATTATCGTACCAAGCAAGGATTTTAATTTTTTTATCTTCCATAACTATTGTAGAAAGTCCATCAATAATTGCGGAATAATCGGTTGTTGCATAATCAATCGAAACAAGTGGCTCTTCACTATACTTGATAATGCCTTTCATTTCTTCATGCGCAGCTTTTTTAAATACATTGTTTACTTCATCAACGGTTACTTCTTTTTCAACATCGACTACTAAATCAACCAAAGATACGTTTGGTGTTGGAACTCTTAATGCCATCCCATGTAATTTTCCATTTAGATGTGGTAAAACTTCTCCAAGTGCTTTGGCCGCTCCGGTTGATGTTGGAATAATCGATTGCCCGCATGCACGTGCGCGGCGTAAATCTTTATGTGGATTATCTAATGTAACCTGATCAGTTGTATAAGCATGAACAGTCGTCATTAGACCATTGATAATGTTGAAATGATTATCTAACACTTTCACTACAGGCGCTAAACAATTCGTTGTACACGATGCATTGGAAACAACATGATCCGATTCCGGGCTGTACGTTTCTTCATTTACTCCGAGCACGATCGTGTTGTCAACATTTTTACCAGGTGCAGTTATGATTACTTTCTGTGCACCAGCTTGTAAGTGGCGACTTGCGCCTTCTTTTGTATTAAATTTTCCCGTTGCTTCAATCACAATATCAATTTCATTTTCTAACCACGGTAATTTTTCAGGTTCACGTGAGTTTACATGTAATACTTTCTGTCCATTTATTTCAAACCCATCTTCTAAAATGTTTATATCACAATCAAAGATTCCGTGAACACTATCGTATTTTATTAAATGGGCTAATGTTTCCTCTGGATAACTTGCATTTATTGCAACTACCTCAATATTTTCATCTAAGATCGCTTGACGAAACACCATTCGTCCAATTCTTCCAAATCCATTAATGGCTATTCGAGTTTTACTCATTTCAAGTCCTCCCAATATATGTTACGCTGATTCGATCTATTTTCATAATTAGTATAACACATTTAACGAAAAATGTGCTATCAAATATGTATAAATTATTAACATTTATTTTTAAAGCTCATTATCATTGCACTCTTTTGAAAAACACAAAAAATAACAAGGTTGAAATGCTTATTCAGTTAATTCATAATTTAACCAGAAACGAAATTTTTAATCAATAGCAATAAAAAAGTGCGTACTCCTGCAAAGTACGCACTACTATGTCCGAATTCAACTCGTCCTAATTCCCCATTCTTCTAAAATTGCTATTAATTGCTTGTATGATTCTTCTTTCGACCCGTTATTATTAATGACTGCATCCGCTTTTTCAGCTTTTTCTTTGATGGGCATTTGGCTATTTATTCTACTTTTTGCTTCTTCTTCCGTACTTTCATCACGAGCGATAATTCGATATAACTGAACGTCTGGGTCAACGTATACAACGATAACTTTATCTACATAATGAGTTAGCCCACTTTCATATAGTAAGGGAATATCCAAGACGACACACTCTTTTCCACGTCGAACCCACTCATCACGTTGTCTCAACATCTCTTTTCGGATAGCGGGATGGATAATCGCATTTAATTGTTTTCTCTTCGACTCATCATTAAACACAATTTTTCCGAGTGCTTTTCGGTCAAGTGTTTGATTGTTTTGTAAAATTTCTTCTCCAAATGTTGCAACAATATCTTTGTATGCTTCTTTTCCCGGTTCAACCACTTCTCTTGCAATGAGATCTGCATCTACTACAGGTATGTCTAAATCAGAAAATTTATTTGCGATTGTACTTTTACCAGTTCCGATACTCCCGGTTAAGCCGATTATTAACGCCACAAAAGCTCCCCCCACATTTTATTTAGGCTGACATGATGGGCAAATATGTGTACCACGTCCAGCTACTTTTAGCTTCATTATTTCAACACCACAATGTTTACATGCTTGTTTTTCTTGACCATATACATACAGTTCTTGCTGAAACATTCCCATCTCACCTTCGCCATTTACATACGAACGAATTGTCGTTCCCCCCTGCTTAACCGCTCCTTCCAAAACTATGCGGGCATTGTTCCAAATTAATTTAATTTCTTTTTTGGTAAGTTTATTGGCCCTTCTTTCCGGATGGATTTGGGATAAAAACAAGACTTCATCAACATATATATTTCCAAGGCCAGCAATAATTGTTTGATCTAAAAGAGTCGCTTTTATATTCCGCGATGTTTTTTGAAATCTTTTAAACAAATATTCAAACGTATATGCTTCTTGAAATGGATCAGGGCCTAATTGAACCAATGGTTTATCATTAAATTCTTCTCCGATTGGAAATACATGCATCGTTCCAAATTTCCGTACATCGTTATACCTAAGATCTGTGCCATCCGTAAAATGAAAAATAACATGAGTATGTTTTGACACTTGCTCTTTCGAATCAATAACTTTATATTTTCCTTCCATTCGTAAATGGGAAACAAGAACATAATGATCTAAATAAAACAATAGAAATTTTCCGCGGCGATCCATTTTCCGTATCGTTTCACCAATAAGAAGTTGTTTAAAATACTCTGTATCATCTGGATGTTTAATAATTTTCGGCCAGTGAATCGTCATACTGTCAATTGTTTTATCTAGTACAAGTTTTTCCAACGTTTTTCGGATTGTCTCTACTTCAGGTAATTCAGGCATTTCCTTTCCTTCTTTCTATTTTGCATCAAACCAGCTTTTCCCGTAAGAATAATCAACCTTAAGTGGAACGTCTAAAGAAACTGTTTTTTCCATTACTTCGGGAACAATCTGCGCGAGCTTCACTATTTCATCTTCAGGTGCTTCTAAAATCAGTTCGTCATGCACTTGCATTAACATCCGTGCCTCTAAATTTTCTTTTCTTAATCTTTTTTCTAGATCAATCATTGCCTTTTTAATAATATCAGCAGCACTTCCTTGAATCGGTGTGTTCATCGCTGTTCTTTCCGCAAAACTTCGTAAATTAAAATTCCGACTCGTAATTTCAGGTAAGTATCGTCTTCTTTTCATGATCGTTGAAACATAGCCATTATGCTTCGCTTCTTGTACGATATCATCCATATATTGTTTCACTTCTGGATAGATGGCAAAATATTTATCTATAAACGTTTTCGCTTCTTTTCTCGTAATTTGTAAATTTTGCGATAGTCCATAATCACTTATTCCATAAACTATTCCGAAGTTAACCGCTTTTGCTTGTCGACGCATATTAGAGTCTACTTCTGACTCTTCCACATGAAAAACATCCATTGCGGTCTGGGTATGAATATCTTTATCTTCTTTAAATGCTTGGACTAATTTTTCATCTCCAGAAATATGTGCGAGTACTCGTAATTCAATTTGCGAGTAATCTGCAGCAAACATGACCCATCCAGGTTCAGACGGTACAAAAGCTTGTCTAATTTTCCGCCCTTCTTCAAGTCTTATTGGGATATTTTGCAAGTTAGGTTCTGTTGAACTTAATCGTCCGGTTTGCGTTAAAGCTTGATTAAAACGAGTATGGATCATATGCGTATCTTTCCGAACTACTTTTAAAAGACCATCGACATAGGTAGATTGTAATTTATTCAATTGACGGTACAATAATAACTTAGGAATGATCTCATGTTCTGGCTCTAGTTTTTCAAGTACATCTGCTGCAGTTGAATAGCCAGTTTTCGTTTTCTTAATTACTGGAAGCTGCAACTTTTCAAACAATATAACCGATAGTTGTTTTGGTGAATTAATATTAAATTTTTCACCAGCTAGTTCATGAATTTCCGACTCAATCGTATCTAAACGATCAGATAACTCTTTCCCCATTTCTTTTAAGCGATCAACATCTACTTTTACACCGGCATGTTCCATCTCTGCTAAAATAGTCGCTAAAGGAAGTTCTAAGTTCTTAAATAATTCTAGTTGTTCATTTTCATCCAAATCTTTCATAAAACGATCTTTTAGTTTGTAGATAATATTAGTTTTCCGAGCGACATGTTCACTGACTTTCGTAAACTCCGGAACAGCTAGCTTTGCACCTTTTCCATAAACTTCTTCATCGAGATAGATATCTTTCTCACCTAATCGTCGGCCAATAGCTGCAATTTCATCATTATTATCAGCAGGATTGTGTAAGTAAGCAGCTAATTGCAAATCAAATGTAATTCCCTTTAATATAATGCCACGATGAAGAAGTGCCACTTTCACTGCTTTTGCATCAAAAACATATTTTTCTTTCGTTTCATCTTGTAACCAATCAATGAAAACTTCCGACTGTAGTGCTTTTTCCGTTTCAATTGCAAAATTACCTTTTTCATTCACGATACCGATCGCTTCAATAGTTGCTTCATGATAGTTTTCTGTAATCATTTCAACATGAAAGGCTGCTTTGCTAGTAAGAATATCTGACGTTATGTCATCAATAACTTCATAATCGAATTCTTCCAATTCAATTTGTGTTTCTTCATCGTCTTTTTCACTATGCAAACGATCTAATAAAGAACGAAACTCCAATTCTGAAAATAAATCATAAATATCTTTATATTCATAGCCAGTATAATCTAAGTCTTGAAGCGAAATTGTAATTGGGGAGTCCTGATTAATCGTGGCTAGATCACGACTCATAAATGCATCTTCTTTATATGTGACCAAGTTTTCTTTTAATTTCTTAGCCGTAATTTCATCAATATTATCATAGATATTGTCCAATGTTTGATATTGTTTTAATAATCTCGTTGCTGTTTTTATCCCGATACCAGGAACTCCCGGTATATTATCAGAACTATCACCCATTAGTGCCTTTAAATCAATAATCTGATCCGGGTTTAGTTCCATTTTTTCTACCATACTTTTAGGAGTGTAAGTTTCAACATCACTTACTCCTTTTTTCGTAACATCTACTGTCACATGATCAGAAACAAGCTGGAGTAAGTCTTGGTCACCAGAAATAACCTTAACTTCCCAACCCTCTTTTTCTCCTTTATCCGCTAATGTCCCAATAATATCGTCAGCCTCATACATATCAAGTTCATAGTGAGGAATTTTAAATGCATCTAACAATTCTCGCATTAATGGAAACTGCTCCGATAATTCTGGAGGAGTTTTTTGTCTCCCACCTTTATACTCTTTATAAGTCGAATGTCTA
>NZ_JBPPZG010000150.1:0-2648 GCF_051918545.1 Pseudogracilibacillus amylolyticus (SeqCode)
GTTGCCTCAGGCGGGGAACTATCACGGATTATGCTTGCGCTTAAAAAAATATTTGCAAAGCACGATAATATCGATACGGTAATTTTTGATGAAATAGATACTGGTGTGAGCGGTCGTGTTGCACAAGCAATTGCAGAAAAAATGTATCAAATTTCTGAAACAACACAGGTTTTATGTATTACCCATTTACCTCAAGTTGCAGCAATGTCTGATCATCACATATTAATACAAAAAGAGGAAAAACAAAACAGAACGTCGACACAGATGAAAGAACTGACTGAAAAAGAAAAAATTAGAGAACTTGGAAGAATGATGACAGGAGCACGATTAACAGAAACAGCAATTGAACATTCTGAAGAGTTACTTGACTTAACAAAAAAATTTAAATCAATGGCAAAAAGCTAATTATAATATTGGCTTTTTTTTTGCATGCAGGAAAACCTTTCGTATTTACATAAATTATTTATATACAGGTAATGTTACACATCTTTTCTTTTCTTTCTCTCGTTTAAAATGGCTTGATTTAGGTCAAATTAAAGATACGGAGAAAAGGCATGGGACAAAGAAAAGAGGAGAGTGGACGATAGTGACATCCAAGAGTAAGCTAAAGGTATCAATTGGAATTTTACTCCTTTTATTATTTTTATTATTCCCCTTTTTAACCGACATGAAAAATATTATCTCTATTCCCAATGAAATGATCACTTTTCAAAGTGATGAACCAATGTCCATTCCAAACTTAGGAAGCGATTATACAGTCACATCGGATAATAATAATATTGTTGCTGATAACACTAAAATTTATCCGAATGAGGTAGGCGAAAGCACTTTAGTTTATAAAAAAGCAAATTTTCCCGTAAAAAAAGTGAATGTCTCCGTTCTAAGTGACAAAAAAGTAATTCCTGGAGGGCAATCTGTAGGAGTGCAATTGCACACTTTAGGAGTTTTAGTCGTAGGTCATCATCTAGTTCATAATGAAGGTGATACAATTTCTCCAGGAGAAGAAGCAAATATTCATGTTGGTGATGTAATACTGGAGATGGATGGAAATAAAATAAAGCAATTAGAAGATGTTAAACCAATTGTAAAAAAAGCAGGCGAGAACCAAGAAAATATTAGTGTAAAATTAAAACGAGGAAAAGAAATAGTGAATACCCAACTTGCGCCTACCTTAAATAAAAAAGATAATAATTACCAGATTGGCTTATATATCAGGGACTCTGCTACCGGAATTGGAACCATCTCATTTTATGATGAAGAATCCGGAAAATATGGAGCATTAGGACATGTTATTTCTGATTCTGACACGAAAAAGCCATTAGAGATCCATGAAGGCAAAATTGTACGATCTACTGTAACTTCGATTGAAAAAGGTAACCATGGAATTCCCGGTGAAAAACAAGCAAAATTTTCGATGAAAGATAAGCAACTTGGTTCAATCACTAAAAACAGTCCTTTTGGTATATTCGGAAAATTAAATCCTGACTTACTAGAAGAAAATCATCAAAAGCCGATGCCAATTGGATTATCTCATGAAGTTGAAAAAGGACCTGCTCATATATTGACTGTAGTCGAAGGTGAGAAAGTTGAAAAATTCGATGTTAAAATAATAAATTCCATTCCACAAAAAACACCTGCAACAAAGGGAATGGTAATCAAAATTACGGATGAACGATTATTAGAAAAAACTGGTGGTATCGTTCAAGGGATGAGCGGAAGTCCAATTATACAAAATGATAAGTTAGTTGGCGCTGTTACTCATGTATTTGTCAATGACCCAACTTCCGGTTATGGAGTTCATATTGAATGGATGTTGGACGAAGCAGGAATAAATATTTACAATCAAGAAAAAGAAGCAAGTTAGGCACAAATCAAGCTTTCCGATATTTCGGAAAGCTTATTTTTTTAAATTATTATCAATTATAAAAAGGACTTTTTTAATTTAATGTCGAATACGATAAATAGGACAATAATTGTATGCAAAATAAAGAGGATGGTGTAAAACAAATTGGAAAAAATTTCTGTTTGTATAGTAGACGATAACCGTGAACTTGTACATATTATGGAGGATTATTTGAATGAACAGGAAGATATTGACGTTATCGGTGTAGCTTACGATGGGAGGGAATGCATCAATTTATTAGATGAATTAGATCCCGATATTTTAATTTTAGACATTATTATGCCTCATTTAGATGGTTTGGCAGTATTACAAAAATTACGTGAAAAGGATGGAAAAACTCCGAATATCATTATGTTAACCGCTTTTGGTCAAGAAGAGGTAATGAGAAAAGCGGTTGAATATGGTGCTTCCTATTTTATTTTGAAACCGTTTGATTTTAATAATTTGGTCAATAAAATTAGAGAAGTATATGTGCAAAATAACCAAAATAAATTAATGAAAATAAAGGTGGGAAATACGCGACCAATCAAAAAAGAAAAAGATAATATCGAGACAAATATTACAAATATCATGCATGATATAGGTGTGCCAGCTCATATAAAAGGGTACTTATATTTAAGAGAGGCAATAACAATGGTCTATCATGATATAGAATTATTAGGCTCCATTACAAAAATTTTGTATCCAGATATTGCGAAAAAATACAATACTACCGCTTCCCGAGTAGAAAGAGCAATCCGGCATG
>NZ_JBPPZG010000150.1:2658-9693 GCF_051918545.1 Pseudogracilibacillus amylolyticus (SeqCode)
CATGCAATCGAGGTTGCTTGGAATCGTGGTAATATTGATTCCATTACTGAACTATTCGGCTATACAATAAATGTTTCAAAAGCGAAGCCGACAAATTCAGAGTTCATTGCTATGGTTGCGGATAAATTAAGATTGGAACATAAAGTAGAGTCATTCTAAAAAGAAAACCTGTACACAAAGATTTTGTTTGTGTACAGGTTTGGCATTTATTCAAAAAAAGCATCATAAAGAGATTTTGTTGCCCGATGTAAACCGTCTGATTTTATTCCAAACATCATTGAAACTTCTGAGGAACCTTGGTTAATCATTTCAATATTTACTTTTGCTTCACCAAGAGCCGTTGTAGCAGTTTGAGCCATTCCGATTGTTTCTTTCATTCCTTCTCCAACTACCATAATGAGAGCCAAATCTCGATGAACCGTAACCGTATCTGGTTGTAATTCATTTCTAAACCGTTCGACAATAATACTTTCTTTATCTTCGGTTAATTGTGATTCTCGAATTATTATTGACATATCGTCAATTCCGGATGGAGCATGTTCAAAAGAGACGTTTTCTTCTTCTAGAATTTGGAACAACTTTCTTCCAAATCCGAGTTCTCTATTCATTAAAAATTTACTAATATAAATACTTACAAAACCAGTATCACTTGCAATTCCAACAACGCATTTTCCATTTAATTCTTTATTAGCTACAATCATCGTTCCTTTAGCTGAAGGATTATTTGTATTTTTGATACAAACAGGAATTTGTGCGTTAAATGCAGGAATTAGAGCTTCATCATGGAAGACAGAAAACCCAGCATAAGAAAGCTCGCGCATTTCTCTATATGTAAGTACTTTAATTTCAACAGGGTCTTTAATTACAGATGGATTTACCGCGTATACTGCATCGACATCTGTAAAATTTTCATATAAGTCAGCTTTCACACCAGCAGCGATAATAGATCCAGTAATATCAGAACCACCACGTGAAAAAGTAGCTAATATTCCGTCTTCTGTATATCCAAAAAATCCTGGAATAACTAAAACCCCTTCTTGTTCCCGTAACTTATAGATGGCATCAAAACTTTCTGGAATTAATTGAGCTCCGTTTTTATCATTTTTAACGATAATACCTGCATCTTTCGGATTTACATATTTTGCATCAAGTCCAAGAGATTGTAAATAAGCACTTAAAATTTTAGCAGAACTGTCTTCTCCAATTGCTTTAAAACAATTCATCATATTGTCGTATTCTAAATCACTTTCCATTATCGATTGAATATGAGCTTCAATTTCCTTCGTTAATTGTTCCGGCAAATTTAATTCACTAATTATTTTAGAAAATCGATCCATAATAGTTATATAATATGATTTATACTTTTCTTTATTTATAAATGCATCCCCTAATTGGATTAGTAAATCAGTTATTTTAAAATCATGTTCATACCTTTTACCAGGTGCAGAAACAATGATAAATTTTCGCTTTGGATCCTCTTTAACAATAGCTCCTACTTTTTGAAATTGATTAGCATCTGCCAATGAACTGCCACCAAACTTTGCAACTTTCATCTGTATAACCCTCCACAATCTACTTCTAATTTTTTATTTATTCTATAGCTAGAATAGTTATGTTTTTTTTGAACGCTTTTTCACTAATTGCTTTTTCTTATCACGATGATAAATATATCCTCCTATAAAAGCAAGTCCACCTATAAACATAATAAGACCGACAAAAAACTGAATCCCCTCATTCACTAAAATAGGATACACATCTGCAAATAATGCATCCCTCATCAATTTTATTCCAAAAGCGCCAATTACTCCTGGTGTAAATAAAATTATGACTGCTATAAATCGTACCATTTTTTTCCCCTTTTTTCTCTATGAATATTAATAGTATAGCAAACGTAGCCATTAATTGAAAAAGGAAAGTAATTTTAGAAAACTTGGCATTCGCCAAGCCTTTAATGGCGAGTGGCTTAGTTGCACTTATGCAGATAGGAAAGTTTTATGCTTTCCTATCTGCTAAAAAAGAATCTTTCAATCCTTGCCAATAATTGCACGATGAAGTAAAATTATATAGAAATAGTGCAAGTTATTTCATGGCGGTGAATTTATGAGGCGAATATTAATAATAGGTGCTACTGATATTGCAAATGAATACATAAAAATCATTAAAAACTTTCCTAACATGAAAATTATTGCAATCGTTGATGAGAAAAAAGATGATACAAATAAACTAGATTTCAATCATTTTTCACATATCCCTGTATCTTCGTCTGTTTCAGATTGGATCGATACGGATATTGATTTTGTCCTCGAAACAACAGGGGACAGAAAGTATCTTAAATTGTTTAAGCAAAAAAGAACTAATTTAACGATTATTCGTCAGTATGTATTGCAACTCTTACTTCCATTTGTCGCAGAATGGAGTGTACAAATAAACAATTTAGAGCTTATATTGAATAATATTCGTGATGGATTAATTGTTGTAAATAACGAAGAGAACATCCAATTTATTAATGATGCAGCATGTGAAATAATCGGAATTCAGAAAGAAAAATCTTATGAAAGATCAATTAAAGAGATAATAAAGAACTCACGTTTACCAAAAGTTCTTCAGAATCAACAAAAAGAATTAAATCAAAAGTTACATTTAACAAATGGAAAACAAATCATCTCTACAAGAGTACCGCTCATCAATGATGATAATAAACTTATTGGAGCGTTTGCATTATTTAAAGACAGTAATGAAGTAGTTCGGTTAGCTGAAGAAAATACCGATCTTAAAGAAATTAAAACAATGCTTGAAGCAATCATTCATTCCTCGGATGAGGCGATAAGTGTCGTTGATGAAAACGGTAATGGGATAATTATTAATCCAGCCTATACAAGAATAACCGGTTTGACGGAAAAACAAGTGTTAGGTAAACCAGCTACTGTTGATATATCTGAAGGGGAAAGTATGCATTTAAAAGTCCTTAGAACAAGAAGACCTGTTCGTGGGGCAAATATGAAAGTAGGACCTTCCAAAAAAGAAGTGATTGTTAACGTTGCCCCAATCATCGTAGCAGGAAAACTAAAAGGAAGTGTCGCGGTCATTCATGATATTTCCGAAATTCAAGAGTTGACAACAGAATTAAAAAAGGCAAAGCAAATTATTAGAAATTTGGAGGCTTCGTACACATTCGCTGATATTATCGGCGAATCACCTGAAATGATGATTGCGATTGAACAAGCCAAAATAGGGGCGAAAACACCTGCAACAGTTTTATTAAGAGGAGATTCTGGAACCGGAAAAGAATTATTTGCTCACGCAATTCACAATGAAAGTGACCGAAAGTTCAATAAATTTATTCGGGTTAATTGTGCAGCAATTGCTGAGTCTGTATTAGAGAGTGAATTATTCGGTTATGAAGAAGGCGCGTTTACAGGTGCAAAATCCGGTGGTAAAAAAGGATTATTTGAAGAAGCTAATAATGGTAGTATTTTTTTAGATGAAATTGGCGAATTATCTTTATCCATGCAGGCAAAATTATTACGTGTATTACAAGAAAAGGAAGTGGTTCGCGTTGGAGGGACTACACCAATTCCATTAAATATAAGAATAATTACGGCGACAAATGTAAATTTAGAAAAAGCGATAACAAACAAAACATTTCGTGAAGATTTATATTATCGATTAAATCGATTACCAATATATATTCCTTCCTTGAAGGAAAGGCTCGATGATTTGCCGAGTTTGGTTCAACATATGATTTTAAAAGTAAATCAACTCTATGGAAGAAACGTACAGACGATCACCGATACAGCTATGGAAAAATTACGATCATACCATTGGCCAGGAAACATTCGTGAATTGGAGAATGTCATTGGTAGAGCCATTATTTTTATGGATGTAACAGAAGAAGTAATTAATTATCATCATATCCCCAATTTGCAAGCGGAAAATAAAGTAGTGAAGGAATCAAATTCACAAATCACTGGAGAACAAACGTTACAAGAGGCAATGGAGCAATATGAGAAAGAATATATTTACCACGTATATAAAGAAAATAATTTTAATAAAACAAAGACTGCAAAAAAATTAAATATTTCTGTTCGGAATTTGTACTACAAAATTGAAAAATATGAATTAGAATAAGTATGAGCAAAGTTGTTCGCCAATAATATCATGCAAAAACTTGCAAACTTGCAAAGAAATGCAGGGTGCACTGTTTGAGTTCTTGATATAATCAGTTTAAAATGTTGGCACAAATGTTGCATTGTTATAATTAAGCACTGTAGAGGAGTGGTTTTAGTGAAAATTTTTGAGTCACTAAGAGAACATGATTATGAACAAGTTATTTACTGCTATGACAAAGCTTCCGGGTTAAAAGCAATCATTGCTATCCATGATACTACGCTTGGTCCAGCACTTGGCGGTACAAGAATGTGGAATTATAAAAATGAAGAAGAGGCATTAGAAGATGTACTTAGACTTGCGAGAGGGATGACATATAAAAATGCAGCGGCTGGTCTCAATATAGGTGGTGGTAAAGCTGTCATCATCGGTGATCCTCAAAAAGATAAAAGTGAATCATTATTTCGAGCATTTGGTCGCTATGTCGAAAGTTTACATGGTCGATATATTACAGCTGAAGATGTAGGAACAACAGAAGAAGATATGAATTATATTCATATGGAAACAGATTTTGTTACAGGTACTTCAAGCGGAGGAGTTGGCGACCCATCTCCAGTTACTGCGCTAGGAATTTATCATGGAATGAAAGCGGCAGCTAAAGAAGCGTTCGGAACAGACAATTTACAAGGTAAAACAATAGCTGTTCAAGGTGTTGGACATGTTGCATACCATTTATGTAGTTATTTGCATAAGGAAGAAGCCAATTTAATCGTTACAGATATTAACGAAGCGGCAGTAAATCGTGCGGTAAAAGATTTTAATGCTCAAGCGGTAGCTCCAGATGACATTTATGATGTTGAATGTGATATTTACTCACCTTGTGCACTCGGCGGAACGTTAAATGATGAAACAATTGAAAAATTAAAAGCAAAAGTGGTAGCGGGAAGTGCAAATAATCAGCTACGTGAAAGTAGACATGGTAATTATTTATTTGAAAAAGGAATTGTTTACGCTCCGGATTATGTCATCAATTCAGGAGGAGTCATTAATGTCGCTGATGAATTGCAAGGGTATGACAGAGATCGTGTGATGAAAAAAGTGGAATCGATTTATTCTATTTTAGAAAATGTGTTCGAAATATCTAGAAAGAAAAATATTCCTACCTCTGTCGCTGCCGATCATTTGGCAGAACAAAGAATCAATGCACTTCGCTCATCAAGTAGACAATTTTTACCGAATAATAAACATATTTTACAATAAATAGTCGATAAGCGGGGAAGTATATATGCAAAAACGGTATCGAACTTTGGTCATTAATCCTAAAACAACTAAAACAATTATTAGTGTTTTTCATAATGAAAAATGCATCTATAAACAGACAATTAACCATCAAACTATTTTCAAAAATGATTTAACAGAAGTTGATAATGAAGTTACAATTCGAAAAACGCAAATCTTACGAGTTTTAAATGAAGCGGGAATTAATATGTCCAAATTAGATGCTGTTGCAGCAAATGGTGGGTTGTTAAGAGCAGTAGAAGGTGGTACTTATTCTGTTACAGCCGATGTGCTGAAAGATTTAAGGAGCAATTATAACGGTAAGCACGCTTCCAATTTAGGTGGCATACTTGCCTCTGAAATTGCGAAAGGACTAAATATTCCTGCATATATTGTCGACCCACCTGTTGTAGATGAACTAAGTGAACTTGCGAAATTTACCGGATTACCAAGCGTGGCAAGAAAGAGTATTTTTCATGCATTAAATCAAAAAGCGGTTGCCCGTCAAGCTGCTCGAGAACTTGGAATAACGTATAACCAAGCAAATCTAATTGTGGCACATATTGGGAATGGAATTACTATCGGAGCTCATCGGTTCGGTAAGGTGATCGATGTAAATAACGGATTACATGGGGATGGACCATTTTCGTTAGAACGTGCAGGAACGATTCCGGCCGAAGCCTTAATTTCTTTATGTTTTTCTGGCGAGTACACAGAAGAAGACATCATTAATAAAATCACCTATAAAGGTGGACTAAAAGCTTATTTACATACTGATAATATTGCGGAAATAGAAAATAGAATCCGAAATAATGATAAATATGCAAAAAAAGTATTTGAAGCGATGGCCTACCAAATTTCTAAAGAAATCGGTGCGATGGCAGTCGTTTTATCTGGTAAAGTTCACGGTATAGTTTTAACCGGCGAAATAGCCAGAAGTGAAATATTGACAGAGTTCATAACAGAGAAAATAAACTGGATAGCAGATGCGTTTATATATCCTGGTGAATATGATATACAAGCACTAAATGCTGGTACATTGAGAGTGTTAAGAGAAGAGGAAAAACCAAAAAAATATTAATGCGTGTTCAAAAAGGAGGATAAAAAGGACCAAGTCGGCTAAAGTCGCCACGTCCTGTGGCAACGCCGACACTAGCACGTCCTGTGCGTCGAAAGTTCGAGGCGGCGCAGTTTCGAGCAGCGGAATGTATGCATTTAGATACATGAGCAGTGGAGAAACAAGCCAACGAAGAAATTCGCAGTGTCATTTTTACCGGACTTTTTGAACAACCTCTATAATGAATATTAATCTGGATAAGGGAGAAGGGTCTTCATGACAAAAGAATATGACCTTGTCATATTAGGAGGAGGAACAGGCGGTTATGTGGCGGCAATTCGTGCACAGCAGCTTGGAATGAATGTAGCTGTTGTTGAAAAAGAGAAGCTAGGTGGTACTTGTTTGCATAATGGCTGTATTCCGTCCAAAGCATTGCTTAAAACTGCTCAATTGTATAGAGATATGAAACAATCGAGCATCTTTGGCATTAAAACAGAGAAATTAGCTTTAGATTTCTCAGAAGCACAAAATAGAAAAAATAAAATAATTGATACATTACATCAAGGAGTCCAATCTTTACTAAAAAAAGCAAA
>NZ_JBPPZG010000151.1:0-9662 GCF_051918545.1 Pseudogracilibacillus amylolyticus (SeqCode)
AAGGTAGTAGACTTTATTTGCGACCATCAACTTATGGAAAAAAATAAGACTATTCTTATCGGAGTTTCAGGTGGTCCAGACTCGATGGCTCTCCTTCATTTGTTATACACAATGAGAGAGGCTTGGAACTTAAACGTTCACGCTGTTACAGTGGATCATCAATTGCGACCAGGAGATTCCGAAGCAGATGTTTATTATGTGAAGGAGATTTGCAAGAAATGGGCTATTCCATTTATATCATCCGCTGTTGACGTTTCGGCATATAAAAAGAAATTTAAGGTCAGCACACAAGTTGCTGCCCGAAAACTGCGCTATGAAGTTTTTAGAGAAAAAATGAATCAACTTCAAGCTGATTATTTGGCTCTTGGGCATCATGGTGACGACCAAATCGAAACGCTAATTATGTCACTTGCTAGAACGACAAATTTACATAGCTTAACGGGAATACCTGTGACTAGGGATTTTTCAAATGGTAAAATTATTCGACCATTACTTTGTGTGACAAAAAAAGAAATTGAAAACTATTGTAAGAAAAATGATATTCACCCACGAATAGATTCCACTAATCACGATCCATATTATACTCGTAACGATATTCGGAAATCTATTGTGCCAAAATTAAAAGAAAGAAACAGCAATTTGCATACAACAATGCAACTATTAAGTGAGTCATTACAAGAAGATGAGCAATATTTAATTTCCGAAGCAAAAAAGGTTGTTGAAAAAGTTATTACGTTTAACGAAAATAGTAAAAAGGCAAGCCTATGGATCTCCACGTTTAAAAGCTATCCATTACCTTTACAAAGACGGGCATTTCGATTAACATTAGACTATCTGTATGCTGACGGGATGCCGGATCAGTTAACACATATGCATGAATCCATCTTTTTATCATTAATAAATGAAGAAGAAAACAATAAGGTTGTCCATTTCCCAAAGCAACTTTTTATTGAAAGGTCTTATGGTAACTTATTTTTTTACTTCAAGGAAGAAAATAGTACGAGTAAGGAATTTTATCGGGAGATTAGTGAAATTCCTGCCCGAATATCATTACCAAATGGTGCAATAGTATCTATAACATGTGTTGATAAATTTTTAGAGAATAATCATGATAAATATACATATGTCTGTCTAGAGGAACAACTCACATTTCCGATTCACATCCGTACAAGACGGCCTGGTGATCGTATGCGCTATAAAGGTCTCAAAGGGAGTAAGAAAATAAAGGATATCTTAATTGATGAAAAAGTACCTCGTAATGAAAGAGATAATATTTACATAGTTGCAGATAATACAGATAAAATTATTTGGTTGATCGGTATGAAGAAGGCAGTTTTACCGGAGATGCTCCATAAAAGTAACTATTTATTATTTGAATACATAGCAAAAGACTAAACTGTGGGAAAAGGAGGAAGAGAATGCAAAACGATATTGAAGAAATACTAATTACCGAGGAAGAAATTAAAAATAAATGTGCTGAAATCGGACAAATTTTAACGGAAGAATATAAGGATAAATTTCCGTTGTTAATCGGTGTTCTAAAGGGTGCTACTCCATTTATGGCAGATCTTTCTCGTCATATTGATACATATGTTGAAATGGATTTTATGGATGTATCCAGTTATGGAAGTGGTACACGATCGTCTGGAGAAGTAAAAATAATCAAAGACCTTGATTCAAAAGTGGAAGGAAGAGACTTGCTTATTGTCGAGGATATTATTGATAGTGGTCTAACTTTGAGTTACCTAGTAGACTTATTTAAATACCGCAAAGCTAAATCCGTCAAGATTGTTACACTTCTGGATAAGCCGAGTGGAAGAACTGCGAAAATTAAAGCAGATATAATTGGCTTTAAAGTTCCGAACGCTTTTGTTGTAGGTTATGGGCTAGATTATAATGAGAAATACCGCAACCTTCCATATATTGGTATCCTGAAGCCGGAAGTTTATGAATAAGTCATTTTAATGTTAAAAAATACATCAAGAAAATAACATGGAAAAACAGATTTAAGTAAGAGTAATTAGTTGTATTAACACTTTTTTCTATGTTACTATGTAATATAGTTTTCTCGCTTGGGAGGAGGTTTCTAAATGGACCGAATTTTTCGGAATATACTTTTCTATGCACTTATTTTTCTCGTATTAATTGGTGTAATTAGCTTGTTTAAAGGTCAAAATGAACAGGCTGAAGAATATAATGTAAGACAATTTATGCAAGCATTAGATAACGGTGAAATCGCAGAAATGACGATGCAACCTAAAAATAAAATTATAAGAATTACTGGTATACTTGAGAAAGATAAGCAACCGTTTATAGTTCAAGTTCCTGATAATACTGAAATCATTGCAACGATAACTGACGTAGCTACTGAGCAAAGTGTGTTAAAAGTTGAAGAAGAAGAACAGCCGAGTGCCTTTGTAAATTTCTTGACGATGATGTTGCCATTTTTAATCATCGGTCTCATATTTTTCTTTATCTTCACTAGAGCACAAGGTGGCGGCGGTGGTGGCCGTGTAATGAACTTTGGGAAGAGTAAGGCTAAGCTTTACAATGAGGAAAAAGCTAAAGTTCGTTTTACTGATGTTGCCGGTGCTGATGAAGAGAAACAAGAATTAGTGGAAGTGGTTGAGTTTTTAAAAGATCCACGTAAATTTACTAAGGTTGGGGCTCGTATTCCTAAAGGGGTACTATTAGTTGGCCCACCAGGTACGGGTAAAACTTTATTAGCTCGTGCTGTTGCTGGAGAAGCGGGAACTCCCTTTTTCTCTATAAGTGGTTCTGATTTTGTGGAAATGTTCGTTGGTGTCGGTGCTTCCCGTGTTCGTGATTTGTTTGAGAATGCCAAGAAAAATGCACCTTGTATTATTTTTATTGATGAGATTGACGCAGTAGGTAGACAACGTGGTGCGGGTCTAGGTGGTGGACATGATGAACGTGAGCAAACCCTTAACCAGCTTCTCGTTGAAATGGATGGGTTTGATGCAAATGAAGGAATTATTATGATTGCTGCAACGAACCGTCCTGATATTTTGGACCCAGCATTACTTCGTCCAGGGCGTTTTGATAGACAAATACCTGTTAATCAACCAGATGTTAAAGGTCGAGAAGCAGTCTTAAAGGTTCATGCAAGAAATAAACCTCTGGCAGAAGAAGTTAATTTAAAAACTATTGCCATGCGTACACCTGGTTTTTCAGGTGCCGATTTAGAAAACTTACTAAATGAGGCAGCTTTAGTTACAGCAAGACATGATAAAAATGTCATTACGATGGAAGAAATAGATGAAGCAATCGACCGTGTTATCGCAGGACCTGCGAAGAAAAGTCGTGTTATTTCAGAGAAAGAACGTAAAATCGTCGCATATCATGAAAGTGGCCATACGGTTATTGGGATGGTCTTAGATGATGCCGATACTGTTCATAAAGTAACGATTGTTCCTCGAGGACAGGCTGGCGGATATGCAGTAATGCTTCCAAAAGAAGATCGTTATATGGTTACACGTGCTGAATTGTTTGACCGGATTACTGGATTACTTGGCGGCCGTGTGGCAGAAGAAATTATTTTTGGTAAAGATCATGTAAGTACGGGAGCTTCCAATGACTTCCAACGAGCAACTGGAATTGCTAAAAAGATGATTACTGAGTATGGAATGAGTGAAAAAATCGGACCTACACAGTTTAATGGCAGTGGAAGTGATGAAGTGTTTTTGGGTCGTGACATCAATAGTGATAAGAACTATAGTGAGGAGATTGCCCATGCAATTGACTCGGAAACACAGAAATTCATCAATGGATGCTATGAACGTGCTAAACAAATTTTAATGGAAAATCGTGAAAAATTAGAGTTAATTGCTGAAAAGCTACTTGAAGTAGAAACATTAGATGCTGATCAGATCCAATCTTTATTTGAAAAAGGTATCATGCCTGAACCAGATATTGTTTCGGACAATGGCGAAATGCCTGTTGTAACTAACGAGGATAAAGAGCAACTCTCTTCCGATTCTGATGTTAAAGTAAATATTAATTCTAAACAAGAAGATGATACAGAACCTGACAGTTATGTAGAGTCAAAAGAAAAAGCAAATACACGAAAAGATAAAGACGATGATGATTCATCAGACGTCATTGATGATGTTAAAAAACCCGAGTAAATTATTTGAAGACCTTTCATTCTACGCAGAATGGAAGGTCTTTTTGCTGTAACCAAATAAATTATTATTATTGTTTTCATTATTTCTGTGACTCTCACATTAAAGATGAGGCTAATTAATTGTACCCGGTCTATCCCTGTATGGTATATTAAATTTAACGTTTTATGTTGGAAGGTAAAGAAAGTATAAAACTTTCTTGACTCGCTCACTGGTAAAAAGCGCGGGCGTCCTGGGACTGCGCTTACTCGTTCCATCGAAGGGCATTTGCTCTTTCGTTCGTCCCGCCGTAAAGATTTGTCTCAGGCGCAAGTCACTAGCACGTCAATCACTCGTAAGTGCAACTTTGGTTTTTGTCATAAAAGCTTGGGGATAAGCCAAGTTTTCTAAGGAGAGTAAGGGAATATGATATTTGTACTTGACATTGGAAATACTAACACTGTACTTGGCGTTTTTGATCATGGAAAATTAAAACACGAATGGCGTATTCAAACGGACCGCCATAAAACAGAAGATGAATTTGCGATTTTAGTTAAGTCACTATTTGACTTTGAACATATACAATTTTCGGAGATAGAAGGAGTTATTATATCCTCCGTTGTCCCTCCAATTATGAAAGCATTGGAAAAAATGTGTGAAATATATTTTGGAATAACACCATTAGTAGTTGGAAAGGAACAAGTAACTACACTTCTTGAAATAAAATATCCTCAACCTAAAGAAATTGGCGCTGATCGTATTGTAAATGCAGTAGCAGCGATTGAGATGTTTCAAACACCGTTAATTATTATCGACTTTGGAACAGCAACGACATTTTGTTATGTTGATGAACACCAAGCTTAT
Organism: Pseudogracilibacillus amylolyticus (SeqCode); assembly: GCF_051918545.1. Classification (NCBI taxonomy): domain Bacteria; kingdom Bacillati; phylum Bacillota; class Bacilli; order Caryophanales; family Bacillaceae; genus Pseudogracilibacillus; species Pseudogracilibacillus amylolyticus (SeqCode). The sequence continues at coordinate 4,989 of NZ_JBPPZG010000151.1, forward strand.
CATGGCGGCATTATAACGCCGGGTATAAAAATATCAATGGATGCGTTATATAGTAATGCGTCAAAATTACCTAAAATTGAAATTGAAAAACCTGAAAATATTATCGGTAAATCGACCGTTGAAGCTATGCAATCAGGTGTTTATTATGGATATGTCGGACAGGTTGATGGTATTGTTAATCGGATGAGAGAATCTATGAACAATGACCCAACCATCATTGCAACGGGTGGTCTTGCTTCTTTAATTGCAAGAGAATCTGAAACAATCCAGTATATAGAACCACACTTAACATTAAAGGGACTGTATCAAATTTACCGACAAAATAAAACTATGGACTAAAGGAATGGGGTACTTATGCAAGATTATATTATAAAATCTACTGTATATGACGGAATGGTTCGCGCTTATGCAGCAAGCACTACCGAAACGGTTGAAGAAGCGAGGAAAAGGCAAGATACTTGGGCAACTGCTTCCGCTGCATTGGGCCGGACACTTACAATTACAAGTTTAATGGGTGCAATGTTAAAAGGCGAAGATACGTTAACTGTGAAAGTGGAAGGGAATGGTCCGTTAGGGGCAGTTATTGCAGATGGAAATGCGAAAGGCGACGTGCGTGGTTACGTCTTGCATCCGCATGTGGATTTTCCTTTAAATGAACACGGTAAGCTTGATGTCAGACGTGCAGTGGGAACTGAAGGAACATTAAGCGTTGTAAAAGATTTAGGCCTAAAAGATTATTTTACTGGACAAGTTCCGCTTGTTTCTGGAGAAATAAGCGAAGACTTTACATATTATTTCGCATCTTCAGAACAAATTCCCTCTGCAGTCGGTGCAGGAGTGTTAATTAATCCTGATCACTCTGTACTAGCTGCCGGTGGATTTATTCTACAGCTTATGCCTGGAGCGGATGATGAACTAGTCACTAAACTTGAAAAAAGAATTGAAAGTTTCCCACAGATATCTACTTTAATTCAAGAAGGGAACAATCCGGAGCAAATTTTACAAAAATTATTTGTTGATGAAAAAGTCCAATTTCATGAAAAAGTACCTGTTCGTTACAAATGTAAATGCTCAAAGGAAAGAATGGAAAATGCGATCAAAGGTTTAGGTGAAGAAGAAATTAAACAAATGATAAAAGAAGACCACGGCGCTGAAGCAACTTGTCACTTTTGTAATGAAGTTTATCATCTTTCAGAGGATGAATTAAAAGCACTTATTGCAGAATGATTTAAAAGAAGGTTGGCATAAAATGTTTTTTTATTTATGAATTGTACATGAAAATTTTTACAATATAATCTCGGTACAAAATGCATTCTAGTGGATAAAAACAGTTGACAAATCAGTTGTTGGAAGGTATATTATTAATAAATCCTATAAAATTACTATGGATTAGGAGGCGTTTAAATGAGAGTGTCAAATGATATTACTGGTTTAATAGGGGAAACACCTATCGTTAAATTAAACCGTACAGTAGATGAAGATAGTGCAGATATTTATGTAAAACTTGAGTTTTTTAATCCAGCAAGTTCGGTAAAAGATCGTATTGCACTTGCAATGGTTGAACGTGCTGAAAAAGAAGGTGTACTTAAACCGGGGGACACGATAGTTGAGCCAACTAGTGGTAATACAGGTATTGGCCTTGCACTAGTAGCCGCAGCAAAAGGATATCGATTAGTTGTCGTTATGCCAGATACGATGAGTCAGGAAAGACGGAATTTACTACGCGCTTACGGAGCAGAATTATTTTTAACTCCAGGTGCAAACGGGATGAAGGGTGCTATTGAAAAAGCGGAGCAACTCAAAGAAGAGCATGGATATTTCATGCCACAACAATTTGATAATGAAGCAAACCCTGCCATTCATGCCAAGACAACAGGTCAAGAAATTGTCAACCAAATGTCTGACGGTTTAGATGCCTTTATTTCGGGCATTGGAACAGGCGGAACGATTACAGGGGCTGGAAAAGTACTAAAAGAACATTTTGATGGTGTTAAAATCTATGCAGTTGAACCAGTAGATTCACCAGTTTTATCAGGAGGTTCACCTGGACCGCATAAAATTCAAGGAATTGGAGCAGGTTTTGTACCAAAAGTGTTAAATACAGAAATTTATGAAGATATAATTAAGATTTCGAATGAAGAAGCATTTGAAGCATCTCGTGAAACAGCTCAAAAAGAAGGAATTTTAGGTGGAATCTCTGCAGGTGCTGCTATTGCCGCTGCAAAAAAAGTTGCCAAAGAGTTGGGTAAAGGAAAAAAAGTATTGGCAATTCTCCCTGACAATGGAGAACGTTATTTATCTACAGCACTTTACCAATTTGAAGATTAATTTAATAAACAATGTTCAGTTGAAAGTAGCACAGAGATGTGTTACTTTTTTGTTTTTGGGTGGAGTTTAAATGAATTTAGGAAACATCGATAAAGATTTTTCTTTCTATAATGATTTGCAAAATGAGTCACTGTTCTTTTCGTTTGTGGTAAACTAAACATGTATTATTTCATTATCGATCATTTGGGAGAAGATGTATCATGGAGTTAATAACAAAATCAAAAAAATACAATCTAAATGAAAGAACACATATAATGGGTATCTTAAATGTTACCCCTGACTCTTTCTCAGACGGTGGCAACTATAATTCATTGGAAAAAGCTATTTTACAAGCGAAAAAAATGGAAGAAGCAGGCGCTGATATTATTGATATTGGCGGTGAATCAACCCGACCAGATCATGACCCAGTCGATGCGGAAGAGGAAATTAAACGGGTCGTTCCAATAATTAAAGCACTCAAAGAGGAGATCAGTATCCCAATTTCGATTGATACATACAAAGCTGAAACGGCAAAACAAGCAATTGAAGCGGGAGCGGAAATAATTAATGACATTTGGGGCGCTAAACATGATCCAGAAATGGCTGATGTTGCTGCAACATATGAGGTACCAATTATTTTAATGCACAACCGTACAAATAAGAGATATGAATCGCTTATTGAGGATATGGTTGCTGATCTACAGGATAGTATTGATATTGTGAAGCGAGCTGGGGTCAAAGATAAAAATATTATTCTTGATCCAGGAGTTGGTTTTGCAAAAGAATTAGAAGATAATTATGTAGTAATGAGACATTTAGATAAAATTATTGAACAACTATCCTATCCATTATTATTAGCTACATCCCGCAAATCTTTCATAAGTAAAGTGCTAGATATTCCGCCAAAAGATCGGGATAATGCAACTGGAGCAACAACCTGTTTAGGTATTGCAAAAGGCGCGCATATCATTCGTGTACACGATGTAAAGCGAACAGTAGAATTAGCGAAAATGATGGATGCGATGGTAAAAGGGGTTGGGATCTCTGGATAAGATTTTTCTAAATAAGCTGGAGTTTTATGGGTACCATGGACTTTATCAAGAAGAAAAAAAGTTAGGGCAAAGATTTTATGTAGATGTAGAATTGGAGACATCTTTAAAAACGGCAGGAAAAACAGATAATATGAATGATTCGATTGATTATGGACAAGTTTACTTTATTATAAAAGATATTGTAGAAGGTAAAGCAAAAAATTTAATTGAAACAGTTGCCGAAGAAATTGCAGATGCTTTATTAAACGCCTTCTCAACCCTTAAGGCTTGTACTGTTAAAGTAATTAAGCCAGACCCACCGATACCAGGGCATTATGAATCGGTGGCGGTACAAATATATAGGGAGCGAGAAAAATGAATACAGTATATATTGGATTAGGGTCCAACATCGATCCCCGTAGACAATATTTAGAAGAAGCAATTAACAAGTTAAGGCAAAATGAGCATATAAAGCTTGAAAAAACTTCTTCAATATATGAAACTGCTCCTGTAGGGTATACTGACCAAGATCCATTTTTAAATATGGTTATTAAAATCAAAACTTCATTAACAAGTCATGATTTACTTGGGGTTTGTCAACAAATAGAGCGACAATTAGGAAGAGAAAGGACATTTACAAATGGTCCAAGAACAATTGACCTCGACATTTTGTTTTATAATAGTGAATATAGCGACCAAGAAAATTTACAACTTCCTCACCCGCGTTTACACAAACGTGCATTTGTGTTAGTTCCATTATGTGAAATTGCCCCTGACATTATTATGCCGACTACAGGTAGAAGCGTTGATGAATTATTAGATAACTTATCTGCTAAGGACAAAAAAGAAGTTGTTAAATGGGAAAAAGACTAATATAATTTTGTTATACGTTTGGAGTAAACATATGTTAAAGACCGAAAATGTGATGATACAAATAAAGGAGTTTTGGTCTTAATGGCCAGAGTTAGTAATTATTTGTTCGCTTAACGGTTCTAGAACTTGAAGCGAACCTCGTTTGTGCGGAAATGATATTGTGAATTGGAAAAGACGATGAACTTGTCATGTATAGATGTGAATTACAGAATTCAGTGGAAAAAAATGTTGATTTTTGCCGCTAATTGTTGATGAGCATACAAACGTAAGCATTATTGATATAATTATAGGGTGCGCTCGTCGCCCTAGCGAGCCGGGGCGGAGGGCACGCCCCAGTGCCGAAAATTACAACAAATGATGCATGTGCCCGGTGGTTATGAGCAATTGTAACTTAAATATGCTATGATTTAGTATAGATTTATTGAACTGGACGTGCTTTTATTTAAAATAACGAATATGAAAT
>NZ_JBPPZG010000152.1:0-9652 GCF_051918545.1 Pseudogracilibacillus amylolyticus (SeqCode)
CATGTAATTGACTTACCTAAAAGTCAAATGGGCGTTGATGTGGAAGCAGAATACAAACCTAAATACATCACGATTCGGGGAAAAGGAGATATTCTCAAAGAACTCCGTAAAGAAGCAAAAAAAGCTACGAAAGTGTATTTAGCAGCTGACCCGGATCGAGAAGGAGAAGCGATCGCCTGGCATCTTGCCCACGCATTAAAAATAGATGAGGATTCTAAGTGTCGTGTTGTATTTAATGAAATTACAAAAGACGCAATTAAAGAATCATTTAAACATCCGAGAAAAATTGATTATAATCTCGTAGATGCACAACAAGCAAGACGAGTTTTAGACCGTCTAGTTGGTTATAATATTAGTCCATTATTATGGAAGAAAGTGAAAAGGGGACTAAGTGCTGGAAGAGTTCAATCAGTTGCTGTTAAATTAATAATCGATCGTGAAAATGAAATAAAGAATTTTATACCAGAAGAATATTGGTCTATTGAAGGTACATTTCTTAAGGAGAAAGATAATTTTCTCGGGAAATTTTACGGAATTGATGGCAAAAAACAAGAATTAAAAAATGAGCAAGAAGTAAAAGATATTTTAAATAGGTTGACAGAAAAACAATTTAAAATTGATAAAGTAACTAAACGTGAGCGAAGACGGAACCCTGCCAGGCCGTTTATTACGTCCACTCTACAACAAGAAGCTGCAAGAAAATTAAATTTTAGAGCAAGAAAAACAATGATGATTGCCCAACAATTATACGAAGGGATTGACTTAGGAAGAAAATCGGGTGGAATTACAGGGCTAATTACGTATATGCGTACAGATTCTACACGTATTTCTGCATCAGCTAGAAGTGAAACGATTGCTCATATAGAAGAAAAATTCGGTAAAAATTACGTTGGAGCCTCTACAAAAAGAAAACAGCAAGAAGGAGCACAAGATGCTCATGAAGCAATCAGACCAACATCTGTGTTAAGAGAACCAAGCTCACTAAAAGGAATTTTATCTAATGATCAGCTTAAATTATATAAATTAATTTATGATCGTTTTTTAGCAAGTCAAATGGCCCCGGCGGTTATGGATACGATGACAGTTCATTTGCTAAATAACGGTGTAGAGTTCCGTGCAACAGGATCTAAAATTAAATTTAAAGGGTTTATGACTGTTTATATAGAAGGAACGGATCACGGAAAAAAAGAAGAAGAAAAATATTTACCTGACTTAGAGGAAGGTGAATTGATTGACTTTAAAGACTTACAACCAAATCAACATTTTACACAACCACCACCACGTTACACGGAAGCCACATTGGTTGGAACTTTAGAAAAGCAAGGCATTGGTCGACCATCAACCTATGCCCCTACCCTTGACACGATCCAAAGAAGAGGGTATGTGCGCTTGGATAACCGAAGATTCGTTCCAACTGAAATTGGAGAAATTGTAACGGAAATATTAGAAGAATATTTCCCTGAAATAACGAATGTTGACTTCACTGTTCAAATGGAAGATAATTTGGATCTAATTGAAGAGGGAAAAGTCGGATGGATTAACATCATTGATGACTTTTATAAAGACTTTGAGGTACGTCTTGAAAAAGCAGAAGACGAGATGAAAGAAATTGAAATTAAAGATGAGCCGGCAGGTATAGATTGTGAAAAATGTGGTTCGCCGATGGTCTATAAAATGGGACGATACGGAAAATTTATGGCATGTTCTAATTTCCCTGACTGTAGAAATACAAAACCAATCTTAAAAAAGATTGGAGTTACTTGTCCTTTATGTAAAAAAGGCGAGATTGTTGAACGTAAATCAAAAAAGAATCGAGTCTTTTACGGTTGTGATTCGTACCCTGAATGCGAGTTCGTTTCCTGGGATAAACCGATCAATCGAAGCTGTCCAAAATGTAATGAGTTTTTAGTGGAGAAAAGAGCAAAAAAACAAGTGCAAATAAAATGTAGCAATTGTGATTATAAAGAGGAAGCACAATCATAAACAAACTATGCGTTTCAATTGACTATTACAAATTAAAAGAGTAGAATTTTTGTTTGGGATATTGTATTACAGAACGATACAATGTTCCAAACATTATTTTTGTAAGGGTAATTCTGAATTTTGTTACAATTTAGTTAAGTTTATTGATAGTGATTATCAAGTATGTTATGATTGATTAGGTCTTAAATAAGAACTAGTGGAGTGGACGATGACTATCTTAAACGACTCTCTAAAAAAATATATTCAATACTTAGAAGTTGAAAAAAATGTATCGGATTATACAATAACATTTTATACGCAAGATATTCTGTTATTTGCTCGTTTTTTAGAAAAAGAAGCGATTCGTGATTTGTCTGAAGTAGATCAACAAACAGTAAGGGTTTTTTTAACAGAACTATATAACAGGAAACTTAGCCGGAAATCCGTGTCTAGAACACTATCCTGTTTACGATCGTTTTATTCATTTTTAGAGACCGAGCAAATCATTGAACAGAATCCGTTTATACACATTCCATTACCAAAACAAGATAAACAAATTCCAAGCTTTTTTTACCAAGAGGAATTATCTGAATTGTTTGAGGTAAGTGATCTGACAACACCATTGGGTCAAAGGGATCAAGCAGTTCTTGAATTAATTTACGCAACTGGTATTAGGGTCAGCGAATGTGAAGGACTTAAATTACAAAATATTGACTTTTCTGTCGGAATAATAAACGTAATAGGTAAGGGCAGAAAGGAAAGGATCCTTCCATTTGGACAATATGCACAAGATGCTTTGCAAACATATATTAAGGATGGGAGACTTAAATTATTAAGTAAATCATCAAGCACAAAAACAGATTTTGTTTTTTTAAATGCTCGTGGAAATCCGATTACATCAAGAGGGATCTATTATATTTTAAACCAAATGATTAAAAAGACTTCACTTACCGTTCATATGCATCCACATAAACTGCGTCACACTTTTGCTACTCATTTACTTAATGAAGGAGCAGATTTGCGCTCAGTTCAAGAGTTGTTAGGTCATGAAAATTTGTCTTCTACACAAATATATACTCATGTGACGAAAGACAGATTGCGAAATGTTTATATGAACAGTCACCCACGAGCAAATGGGAAGTAGACACTTTACTAGGCGGATAGGAAATTAAAATGTTCTTACTGGATAAGGCTTTCTCCATAAAGCCGTGGCGAATCCCTAATTTTCTAAGGAGCGGTGGACAATGTCAAATGAATTACATGCTACGACGATATTTGCGATTCAACATAACGGTAAAAGTGCAATGTGTGGTGACGGTCAAGTTACCTTAGGGAATGCCGTTGTGATGAAACACAAAGCAGAAAAGGTGCGTACTTTATTTAAAGGGCAAGTAATTGCAGGGTTTGCTGGATCAGTTGCAGATGCTTTTACTTTATATGAGAAATTTGAAGGTAAACTTGAGCAGTATAATGGGAATTTAATGAGATCCACTGTTGAATTAGCGAAAGAATGGCGTAGTGATAAAGTATTGCGGAAGCTTGAGGCAATGCTAATTGTCATGAATAAAGATCATATGTTTTTAGTATCAGGCACGGGGGAAGTGATTGAGCCAGATGATGGTATACTCGCTATTGGATCTGGTGGACACTATGCTTTAAGTGCGGGAAGAGCGTTAGCGAAATATTCTCCAAATTTAACAGCAGAGGAAATCGCTAGAGCATCGCTGGAAATTGCAAGTGAAATTTGTGTGTATACGAATGATTATATAACGACTCAAGTGTTAGAGTAACTTCTTTAAGAGGAGGAATAAGGTAATGGAAGTAAATTATACTCCTAGGGAAATCGCAGAGAAACTAGATCGATATATTGTCGGTCAACAAGAGGCAAAACGTTCTGTTGCGGTAGCACTTAGAAATAGATTTCGCCGAATGCAGTTAGACGATTCGATAAAAGATGAAGTAGTCCCTAAAAATATTTTAATGATTGGTCCGACAGGTGTCGGGAAAACGGAAGTGGCAAGACGGTTAGCCAAACTTGTTAAAGCGCCATTTGTTAAAGTGGAAGCAACAAAGTTTACAGAAGTTGGTTATGTAGGTCGTGATGTTGAATCCATGATTCGAGATTTGGCTGAAGCGGCTATGCGGATTGTGAAAGAAGAAAAAATGGAAGCAGTAAAAGAAAAGGCAATGGAAGAAGCGAATAAAAAGTTAGTAAAATTACTTGTTCCAGATGCAAAGAAACAAAAAACAATGAAAAATCCATTTGAAATGTTGTTTCCAAATATGGATGATCAAGAGACAAATAATCAAACGGATAATAACCAACAAAATGAAATTTTTGAAAAAAGACAAAAGGTTACCAAAATGTTGGCTCTAGGTGAACTAGAGGACAAAATAGTGCAAGTGGAAATTGAAGAACAAGCACCTTCTATGTTTGACATGCTACAAGGTTCGGGTATGGAACAAATGGGTATGAACATGCAAGATGCTTTCGGTCAGTTATTACCAAGTAAAGTGAAAAAGAGAAAACTTCCAGTGAAAGAAGCTAGAAAAGTCTTAACTCAACAAGAAGCACAAAAAATGATTGATATGGAAGAAGCACAGCAGGAAGCTATCAATCGTGCGGAACAAGCAGGAATCGTCTTTATAGATGAAATAGATAAAGTAGTTGGGAAAGATCAACAAGGCCCTGGAGTTTCTAGAGAAGGGGTACAAAGGGATATTTTGCCAATTGTTGAGGGTTCAACTGTAATTACAAAATACGGCCCTGTAAAAACCGACCATATACTATTTTTTGCAGCAGGTGCCTTTCATATGGCGAAACCATCGGATTTAATTCCTGAGTTACAAGGGCGTTTTCCGGTACGAGTAGAATTCAATAAACTAACCGTAGAAGACTTTAAACGAATTTTAACAGAACCTTCTAATGCACTTTTAAAACAATATATAGCATTAATTGCAACGGAAGGTATAAATGTAGAGTTTACGGACGAAGCTGTGAATAGATTAGCTGAAATTGCTTTTCAAGTTAATCAAGACTCAGATAATATTGGAGCAAGAAGATTACACACTATTTTAGAAAAGTTATTGGAAGATTTATCATTTGAGGCTCCTGATATCAATTTAGAGACTGTAAAAATAACAACAGATTATGTAAATGAGAAATTAAACAATATTGTAGTAGATAAAAATCTTAGTCAATTTATATTATAAAAATAAACGGACAGAATAGAGCTATAAAACAAAAATTTCATTAATTTGGAAAATACAGAAAACATTACAAGAGCATAACGGAGGATGGAAGCAATGAATCTTTTAGAGAGAACTAGAAAAATTAATGCATTATTACAGAAAGCAGCAGGAAAACCAGTCAATTTTAACGATGTAGCAAAAACATTATCAGAAGTTATTAACGGAAATGTTTTTGTGCTCAGTAGAAGAGGTAAATTACTTGGAGTTGCAATTAACCAAGATATTGAAAATGAACGAATGAAAAATATGTTAGAGGAAAGACAGTTTCCAGAAGAATATACAAAGGAATTATTAAATCTGCAAGAAACAACTGCAAATATCGATACAGATAGTATTTATACTGTTTTCCCATATGAAAATAGAGAGTTGTTCAAAGACGGATTAACAACAATTGTGCCGATTATCGGCGGTGGAGAACGTATAGGTACACTAGTAATAGGAAGGCTTGCTGGAAGCTTTAACGATGATGATTTAGTGTTAGCTGAATATGGTGCAACCGTTGTAGGGATGGAAATTCTTCAAGGGAAGGCAGAAGAAATTGAATTGGAAGCAAGAAGTAAAGCGGTTGTTCAAATGGCAATTAGCTCCCTTTCTTTTAGTGAATTAGAAGCGATTGAACATATCTTTGAGGAACTAAATGGAAAAGAAGGTTTACTGGTAGCAAGTAAAATTGCCGATCGTGTAGGAATTACCCGTTCAGTTATCGTTAATGCACTAAGAAAACTTGAAAGTGCAGGGGTAATCGAGTCGAGATCGTTGGGAATGAAAGGTACTTATATTAAAGTGTTAAATGAAAAGTTTTTAGCAGAACTTGAAAAAATTAAGAACTAATTAAAAGCAATTAAAGTAATGCGAAAAACAGTCACCGGATGTGGCTGTTTTTTCATGCGAAATTTTTGGACAATTTGTACTAGATAATAAAATTGTATTTTCCAATTTAGTACTTTTAACCTTTTCTCCAATATCGGGTAATTTTTTAATATATTAATAGGCAATTAAACTTAACTTTTTAAGAAATATGTAAAAAACTTGAAATAAATATAGTCATAAATGCTCATTTATTCAAAAAGGGACTGCTTTTTTGAGATTAGTAGTGGACTTTAGACATGATTTCATCTAAAATAATGTTGAATTCGATAAAATATGACAAGAAATACATAATATTTAATGAGACTTTATTAGGAGAATCTGTTAATGAAATTATTTGATCAAACAATTAGTACATTAGAATCGGGGTTAAATTACTCAAGTGCAAGAAACAAGGTCATATCAAATAACATTGCAAATGTAGACACACCGAATTATAAATCTCAAGATGTTGTGTTTAAAAATGTTTTAAATAACGCTATAGAACAGAGACTGGATGCAACTAAAACCCATCCAAGACACCTTCGATTTACATCCAATTCAACAAATAGCTATAACATAACGACAAACCATTCTACTATGTTTTCCCATAATGGAAATAATGTTGATGTTGACAAAGAAATGGCCAATTTGGCGAAAAACCAAATCTATTATCGCAGCTTGGTGGACCGATTGAATGGTAAATTTAATACATTACAAACGGTTATAAGAGGGGGTAGGTAAAAATGTCTATTTTTCATGGGTTTAATATTAACGCAAGTGCTTTAACGGCTCAGCGTTTACGAATGGATGTAACGGCAGCTAATATTGCTAATTCAGAAACAACGCGGGCATCAATAAATGAAAATGGGGAAATAGAACCGTATCGTCGAAAAATGGTTGTTATGCAGCCCCAAACGAATGATTTTAAATCTGTATTACATAAAGCAAGATATGGAGAATCTAAAGATCCTACTGGTGTGAAAGTAACAGGCATTACTGTAGATAGACAACCTTTTAGGGAAGTGTTTGATCCTACTCATCCCGATGCAAATGAAGCTGGGTATGTAAACTATCCAAATGTCGATCCTTTAAAAGAAATGGTCGATTTAATGAGTGCAACCCGATCGTACGAGGCGAATATCACTTCATTGAATGCAACAAAAGATATGTTGTTAAAAACGCTTGAAATTGGTAAGTAATCTTTAAAAAGGAAGTGTAAACTTGACAGGGAATATTCAGTCTTTATCTAATATCGCTCCAATAAATAGAATGGATGTTAAACAACCAATTGATACAAAGTCTGTTCATGAAAATGATTTTGCAACGACATTAAAAACAGCTCTAAATAAAATAAGCGAGGCTGAAAATGAATCAAATGCAAAAACAGAACTATTAGTACAAGGAAAGTTTGATAATTTGCATGATGTAATGATTACAGCACAAAAAGCAAATATTACAGTTGAAACAGCTGTTCAAGTACAACAAAAAGTAATTGATATTTATAACGAAATGATGCGAATGCAAGTTTAACGTGTCGTTTTATTTTGAAGGTAAGAAAGGATAAAACTTTCTTACTTCTCACTGGCTAAAAGCTCGGGCGTCCTGGGACTGGGACTGCGCTTACTCGTCCCATCGAAGGGCATTTGCTCTTTCGTTCGTCCACCGTAAAGGATTGTCGCGGGCGCCAGTACTAGCACGTCAATCACTCGTAAGTGCAACTTTGGCTTTTTGCCATAAAGGCTTGGCGATAAGCCAAGTTTTCTAATGTTAGGGGAATAATTATTTTTATTTATGGGAAGTCCGGTGGGAGTATATGAAGGAAAAAATCAATCAATTTATGCAGCAATTAAAATTATTATGGATGAATAGTTCGAAAACGAAAAAGACTATTTTTTTTAGTACAGCAGGTTTACTCATTGTATTAATCGCTGTAATTACTATCTTTACTTCAGTGAATAAATTTGTCCCGCTTTATACTAATTTATCTTTGCAAGAAGTAGGACAAATTAAAGAAGAACTCGATGCCAGGAATATTCCTTATGAATTACAAGATGGCGGAACGACGATTGAAGTACCAGAAGAGCAAAGTGAGCAATTATTAGTTGATCTCGCCGGAAAAGGGATTCCGCATAGTGGAAATATCGATTATTCTTTTTTTAGTGAGAATACATCTTGGGGCATTACGGACAATGAATTTAATGTTATGAAACTAGATGCGATGCAAACAGAACTTTCCAATCTAATCAAAAGTATTGAAGGTATTGAGGATGCGAATGTAATGATTACATTGCCTCAGCAATCGGTATTTGTTAGTGATTCGGCAGAAGAAGCAAGTGCATCAATCGTTTTACATACAGATTACGGCTATGAGTTTAAAGGGAATCAAATTCAATCACTCTATCATTTAGTTTCTAAAGCAGTGCCCAATTTACCACCTGAAAACATTGTTATCATGGATCAGAACTTTGAATATTTTGACCAAGCTTCTTCTAATATGGTGACGGACGAGTTTGCTGGTCAACAAGAAATAAAACGAGAAATTGAGAGAGATATTCAAAAAAGATTACAGCAAATGTTAGGTGTTATGGTTGGAATGGATCGAGTTGTTGTCTCTGTCACTTCTGATATTGATTTTACAAATGAAAATCGTACGGAAGAAGTAGTTGAACCAGTTGATGTTGATAATATGGAAGGTATTCCAGTCAGTATCGAAACTATTACGGAAACATTTGAAGGGACTCAGGCAGAAGGTGGCGTAGTTGGAACGGGGGAAGAAGATATTGCGAATTATCCCGCCGCAACTGCGGGTCAAGATGGGGATTATGAACATGTCAAAGAAACGATAAATTATGAATTGAATCGAATTCATCGTGATATCGCGGAATCTCCTTATAAAGTTCGTGACTTAGGTATTCAAGTTGTCGTGGATAGTATCCAAGGCTTTGAGGAAGATGAAGTACAATTACTCACTCAACAAGAACAAAACACTGTCGAACAGGGGATTACCTCTATATTAAATTCAATGATAACAACAACCATTGATGAAGAGTATAGCGATATAGATCCTGAAGAGAAAGTATCGATCGTGTTCCAAGAATTCAACGGGATGGATAGAATCGATCCGGATAATGCAACACCAACAATTCCAACGTGGGTCTATATCGTAGGTGGAATACTATTAGCAATTATCATTCTATTAATCGTATTATTATTCAGAAATAAAAGAGAGAAAGAACTAGAAGAGAGTTATGAGGAAATGGCAGCGACCGTTCAGAATACAGAAGTAGAAGTACCTGATATTAGTAGTCAACCAAAATCGGATAGTGATATTCAAAAAGAACAAATTGAAAAAATGGCGAAGAATAAACCAGAAGATTTTGCGAAATTATTAAGAAGCTGGATTTCTGATGACTAGGGGGAGATGAAGATAGCTAGAAAAATGAAAAAACTAACAGGGAAACAAAAAGCAGCAATTCTACTTATCTCCTTAGGCCCAGATGTATCAGCCGAAGTATATAAGCATTTAACCGATGATGAGATCGAAAAACTTAGTTTAGAGATTTCATCTGTACAAAAAGTAGACAATGAT
>NZ_JBPPZG010000153.1:0-9628 GCF_051918545.1 Pseudogracilibacillus amylolyticus (SeqCode)
AAAATTGCTATTTTAATTGGAAAAAGAGGTAAAACTTTAAATGCTCTACAGTATTTAACCCAGTTAATAATAAATAAAAATGGGCGAAACTTTCATTCCGTAAGCGTTGATGCGGAAGGGTATCGTGAAAGAAGAAAAGAAACACTTATTGAACTTGCGCATAGAATGTCGGATAAAGCTAAACGTATTAAACGGAAAGTAGCGCTTGAACCAATGCCCGCATATGAAAGAAAAATCATTCATAGCGCATTGCAAGATTCAAGTGAAGTAACAACTTATTCTGATGGAGTAGAACCACACCGTCATATCGTAATTAGTCCAAAAGATAATTGATAAATGTAAAAATCGTTGATTAGGTATTTACCTTCTCAGCGATTTTTTTTACGAACAAGAATTGTCAAATTATTAAAATACAGGTAAAGCGGGAAAATTTATTTTTACTTATTCACATTGTGGATAAGTTTATTTTTTGTTAAAATTATGGTATTCTATTTTATTAGTGACATTTTGATTAAGTCATTTTATCTTGTGGATAAGTAATGTTGAGTATATACACTATTATTTTAGTTTGGAGGTGACATAGATGGAAATAGATACGATTGCAGCGATTTCCACACCAGTTGGTGAAGGAGCAATTTCAATTGTTCGTTTAAGTGGACAGGATGCAATAAAAATTGTTAAGCAGTTGTTTAAAGGGAAAAATTTGCAAAATGTGGATAGTCATACATTGCATTATGGAAAGATTATTGATCCAGATACTGAAGAAGTTGCTGATGAAGTAATTGTTTCCGTCATGCGGGCTCCAAAAACGTTTACATGTGAAGATGTAGTTGAAATAAATTGTCATGGTGGGTTAATGGCAGTCAACCGAATATTAGAATTAGTATTAGATAGGGGAGCAAGACTGGCTGAACCTGGGGAATTCACAAAACGAGCTTTTTTAAATGGGCGAATTGACCTTTCTCAAGCAGAAGCTGTCATGGATGTTATTCAGTCTAAAACGAGCCAAGCAATGAATGTGGCATTAAATCAACTTGATGGGAAACTGTCACGATTAATAAAAGAATTACGGCAAGAATTAATTGAAACAATTGCTCACGTTGAAGTGAATATTGATTACCCGGAATATGACGATGTGGAAGAAATGTCTCACGATTTAATGAAAGAAAAAACCAACTATGTACATGGCGAAATTGAACGTTTATTACAAGTTGCTAAACAAGGGAAAATTCTTAGAGAAGGGATTAAAACTGCCATTATTGGTCGTCCGAATGTAGGAAAGTCTTCTTTAATGAATTCTCTTGTTCAAGAAGAAAGGGCAATTGTAACAGATGTGCCAGGCACAACGAGAGATGTAATCGAGGAATATGTAAATGTGCGCGGAATTCCATTAAAATTAATCGATACAGCTGGGATTAGAGAAACGAAGGATATCGTTGAAAAGATAGGTGTGGAAAGATCTCATAAAATATTACAAGAAGCAGATCTCGTTTTATTTATGCTGAATTATAATGAAGAAATTACAGAAGATGATCGAAAAATTTTTAAATTATTAACAGATATGAATTATATCGTTATCATTAATAAAACAGATTTACCCGAAAAAATTAATATGGAAGAAATAAAAGAATTAGCTAGCGATCATTCCGTAATAAATATGGCTTTAATTAATGATAAAGGGATCGATGATTTAGAAGCATCACTTTCTAAATTGTTTTTTTCAAAAGAGATGCAAACTGATGATATTACGTATGTGTCCAATATTAGACATATCCATTTACTAAAGCAATCAAAACAAGCATTGGAAGATGCAATGAATGCATTAGAACTTGATATGCCTTTAGATATTATTCAAATCGATGTGACAAGAACGTGGGAGTTTTTAGGTGAAATCGTTGGTGATACTGCAAGTGAAAGTTTAATTGACCAATTGTTTTCACAATTTTGCTTAGGAAAATAAATGCTTGAAAACTTTATGTAAACAGTATGAAATGAAAGGGTGAAATTAATGACATATGATGCAGGACATTATGATGTAATTGTTGTTGGAGCAGGCCATGCTGGTTGTGAAGCTGCTATGGCTGCTGCAAAAATGGGGTCCAATACACTGATGCTAACGTTAAATTTGGATATGATTGCTTTTATGCCATGTAATCCGTCACTAGGAGGGCCAGCAAAAGGAATTGTTATTCGCGAGATAGATGCACTTGGTGGCGTAATGGGGAAAGTTATTGATAAGACGTATATTCAAATGCGTATGTTAAATACAGGAAAAGGTCCCGCTGTAAGAGCGTTAAGAGCACAAGCAGATAAACCTTTATATATCCAAGAAATGAAACGTGTAATTGAAAACGAAGAAAATATTACGTTAAAACAAGCAATGGTTAATGAACTAATTATTGAAAATGGTGTTTGTAAGGGAGTTATTACAGAGACACATGCAGCTTATTATGCAAAAACAGTAATTATTACAACTGGAACATTTATGCGTGGGAAAGTATTGATCGGTGATTTAGAATATGAAAGTGGACCAAATAATCAAAGAGTTTCCGTAAAGCTATCAGAAAACCTAGAAGACCTTGGCTTTGATTTAGTACGTTTTAAAACAGGTACACCACCACGAGTAAATAGTCATACGGTTGATTATTCTAAAACAGAAATTCAACCAGGGGACGAGAAACCTCAAGGATTTTCATACGAAACGACAGAATATATTAAGGATCAAATTCCTTGTTGGTTAACATATACGAATGAACGAACTCACCAAGTAATAAATGATAATTTGACATTATCAGCAATGTATTCAGGTATGAAACGGGGAACAGGGCCTAGATATTGTCCATCTATTGAAGATAAAATTGTTCGTTTTAACGACAAGCCAAGACATCAAATATTTTTGGAACCAGAAGGTCGAAACACGGAAGAAGTATATGTTCAAGGTCTTTCTACTTCACTTCCAGAATCGATTCAAAATAAAATTTTACAATCAGTACCTGGTTTAGAAAATGCTGAAATGATGCGTCCTGGATATGCAATTGAATATGATTCCGTTACACCGACACAATTATGGCCGACGCTTGAAACAAAAGAAATCCAAGGATTATTTACGGCCGGTCAAATTAATGGAACATCTGGATATGAAGAA
Organism: Pseudogracilibacillus amylolyticus (SeqCode); assembly: GCF_051918545.1. NCBI lineage: Bacteria > Bacillati > Bacillota > Bacilli > Caryophanales > Bacillaceae > Pseudogracilibacillus > Pseudogracilibacillus amylolyticus (SeqCode). The sequence continues at coordinate 3,146 of NZ_JBPPZG010000153.1, forward strand.
GCAGCAGCTCAAGGTATTATCGCAGGAATAAATGCAAGCTTAAAAATTCAAAACAAAGATCCATTTATTTTGGATCGTTCACAAAGTTATATTGGAGTTTTAATTGATGATTTAGTGACAAAAGGTACTAGGGAACCATATCGATTACTCACATCTCGTGCTGAATATCGTCTCTTATTACGTCATGATAATGCGGATATTCGCTTAACAGAATTAGGGTATAAATTAGGCTTAATATCTGAAGCAAGATATGAAAAATTTAAAGAAAAACTCCGATTAATTGAAGAGGAGAAAGACAGATTATTTAATGTAATTATCAAAGTAACGGACGATGTACAAAAAACATTAGAAGAGGCTAAATCGACTCCTTTAAAAGATGCTGTTCGCGCATTTGACCTATTAAAAAGACCTGAAATAACATATGATGTTATTGAAAAAATAAATGGTGTACAAGATTTACCAATTGATGTTAAAGAGCAAGTAGAAATACAAATTAAATATGAAGGGTATATTAAAAAAGCGAATGAGCAAGTGAAAAGAATGTTGAAAATGGAAGATAAAAAAATTCCTGAACATATCGATTATGATGCGATTCATAGCTTAGCTGGTGAAGCGAGGGAAAAACTTAAAAAAATTCGACCAATTTCAATCGGCCAAGCGTCAAGAATTTCAGGAGTAAACCCAGCAGACATCTCCATCTTGCTCGTTTATATTGAACAAGGAAATGTAAAGAAGACTAGCTAATTGGTAAGTTAATATCGGTAGAAATATGTTTTGGTGCATGTAAGTTTCTCCTGAATTTAAATTACAATGGCAATACTTGAAAATGCAGTAAATAAGGAGTTATTACATTGGATGAAAAGAAATTTACGGAAGTTTTAGCGAAAAATAATTTACGTATTTCAGAACAAGAGCTAAATCAATTTAAGGAATACTATAAATTGCTCGTTGACTGGAATGAAAAAGTTAATTTAACAGCAATAACAGAGAAAGACGACGTTTTCTTAAAACATTTCTATGACTCAATAACAGCTAGTTTTTATTTTTCATTTGAAGATGTAAAATCAGTATGTGATATTGGAGCGGGTGCTGGGTTTCCCAGTATCCCTCTAAAAATTTGCTATCCACATCTAAAGATAACTATCGTTGATTCTTTAAAAAAACGCATAAATTTTTTAGAACAATTAAAAGAAACATTACAATTAGATCATGTGGATATTATTCATTCACGAGCTGAAGATATTGGTCAAAATAAGAAATATCGAGAAAACTTTGATGTAGTAACTGCAAGAGCTGTTGCTCGGATGTCTGTTTTATCTGAGTATTGCCTGCCACTTTGTAAAGTTGGCGGGACTTTTATCGCTTTAAAAGGGGCAAACAGTAATGAAGAATTAGTAGATGCAGAAAAGGCAGTTAAAACTCTAGGTGGGGAAGTTGTTAACAACAATACTTTTTCACTGCCCATTGAAAATAGCGAACGTTCGATCATTGTAATAAAAAAGATAAAGAAAACAGCTAAAACTTATCCGAGAAAAGCTGGAACTCCAGCAAAAGATCCTATTTAATAGAAGAATATTAAAATTAAAGTAAGTATCATACTTTTTATATTAATTTTATGATAAACTTAACTATATGGGTTAAGTTTCTTTCTTTTTTTAGTAGTTTAAGTAATGAACATTTACTATATATGTACAAGAAATGCTATTAATATGACAAGTCTTGTATTCTAACATCCTCATTAAACCCTTCTTTTTTTTACTAGAATAATAAATTGTTTCACGTGGAACAATTTTATAATAATTATTAAAAAGGTGATGTTTATTATGCTGCAGTCCTTTAATCGAATCTTTACTGGTGGTAATAAAGCAGATGAACAACAAGATATTAATGATTTAGAAGATGTTGTTCAATTAACTGTCGATCAAATTGTACCAAACCAATTCCAGCCTAGAACTCAATTCGACGACGAGAAAATCAAAGAATTGGCACAAACCTTACATACACACGGGATGATCCAGCCTATTGTAGTCAGGAAAAAAGATGATGAGTTGTATGAAGTTATTGCTGGTGAGAGAAGATTAAGAGCAGCTAAATTATTAGGTTGGGAGAAAGTCTCAGCAATAATACGTAATATGAGTGATACGGAAACAGCCTCTGTTGCTTTAATAGAAAATATCCAAAGAGAAGAATTATCAGTGATAGAAGAAGCAAAAGCATATTCTCAATTAATAAAAATGCATTCATTAACACAAGAAGCATTAGCACAAAGATTAGGAAAAAGTCAGTCTACAGTAGCAAATAGAATTAGATTATTAACTTTACCTGAAGAAATTCAACAAGCGCTAATTGAAAAAAAGATCACTGAAAGACATGCGAGAGCATTAATGAAGTTGAAAAAAGAAGAACTTCAATTAAAGTTTTTTCATGAGATAATAGAAAAACAATTAACTGTACGGGAAACGGACGAGATAATTAAAGAGTATTTGGCAAAAGGTGAAGATAAGAAAAAATCACGACCGAAATCGAAGTTTATAAGTAAAGATATACGGATTGCAACAAATACAATTAGAAGATCTCTGAAAATGATTGCAGAAACAGGTATTAAAGTAGAATCGGAAGAAGAAGAATTAGATGACTATTACCAAATTACAATTAGAGTTAAAAAGAATCAAAAGAAATAATGGTAAATGAATAAGCTTTACAAATAGGTAGGTGCCATAATGGGTAAAATTATTGCAATTGCAAACCAAAAAGGTGGCGTAGGAAAAACAACGTCAACAGTTAATTTAGGGGCTAGCTTAGCTCTTTTAGGTAATAAAGTTTTAATAGTTGATATAGATCCTCAAGGAAATGCAACAAGTGGTGTTGGGATTAATAAGGGAGATATGGATCAATGTGTTTACAATATTCTCGTTGAGGATTTGGATGCAAAAGAAGTCTGTATACCTACAGCAGTTGACAATCTTTCAATTATCCCGGCGACGATTCAACTTGCAGGAGCGGAAATAGAGCTAGTATCTACAATCTCTCGAGAAGTTAAATTAAAAAAAGCACTTGACGATGTAAAAGGTGTTTATGATTTTATTTTAATAGATTGTCCTCCATCTTTAGGATTGCTGACATTAAATGCCTTGACTGCTGCTGATAGCGTTATAATTCCGGTTCAATGTGAATACTATGCGCTGGAAGGTTTGAGTCAACTCCTTAATACGATTCGATTAGTACAAAAACATCTAAATAAACAGTTAATGATAGAGGGTGTATTATTAACTATGTTAGATGCAAGAACAAATTTAGGACTACAAGTAATCGAAGAAGTTAAAAAGTACTTTCAAGATAAAGTATATAAATCTATTATTCCAAGAAACGTAAGACTTGGCGAGGCGCCCAGCTACGGAAAACCAATAACAGTTTATGATCCAAAATCAAGAGGAGCGGAAGTATATCTAGAGTTAGCAAAGGAAGTGATGGAAGTTGGCCAAACGGTTAGGTAAAGGTTTAAATGCTTTGTTTAACGATTATGAAGTAAATGAAGACGAACAATCTATTGAACAAATTCCAATTGATGAATGCCGCACTAATCCTTATCAACCTAGAAAAACATTCAATGCCGATGCAATAGAAGAATTAAAAACTTCTATTATGGAATATGGTATTATTCAACCGCTAATTGTTCGACGCAGTATAAAAGGATATGAAATTGTCGCAGGAGAAAGACGGTTTCGCGCAGCAAAAGAGGCTGGATTAAAAGAAGTTCCAGCGATTGTAAAAGATTTTGACGATCGTAAAATGATGGAAATTGCCTTGTTAGAAAATCTGCAACGGGAAGATTTAACAGTTATTGAAGAAGCCCTTGCTTATAAAAATCTTATTAATGAATTAGAATTAACTCAAGAAGAATTATCGAGCAAAATAGGTAAGAGTAGATCCCATATCGCTAATACAATGAGGTTATTATCGTTACCCGATGATGTCATCATTTATATTAGCAATGGGGAACTGTCGATGGGACATGGACGTGCTTTGTTAGGACTTAAAAATAAAGAACAACTTTTGCCACTAGTAGATAAAATAATAAGTAATCACTTAAATGTAAGACAAGTAGAACAGATGATAACTGAACTGAATAAAAAGAAGCCTAAACCAAAAAAGAATAAAAAACAAAAAGATGTTTTTATCCAACAATATGAAACAAAGTTAAGAGAAGTATTAGGAACTAATGTAAACATAAAGAAAAATAATGATAAAGGTAAAATCGAAATAGAATTTTACTCGAATGAAGAATTGGAAAGATTCGTTAGTATGTTTCATTAATAAAATGATGAAAATCAAATGAGACTGATTATATAAAATGTGATCAGTCTTTTTATTTGGCAGAAAGTAAAAACTTCATTACTGCATAAGGACAATTAAGGCATTAGTCACCCAGAATGGAGAACCCGTTTTTTCTAAAGGAAATGTTTCACGTGAAACATTATAGTAAGTCATCAGTAATTTAATTGTATAGTGGGGAACAGAAATGGTATTATTCGGAACGATTGTGAATGGAATATGTATAATTATTGGTAGTTTAATTGGATTGTTTTTGACGAAAATAAAAGATAAATATAAAGAAACGATCACCCAAGGGATTGGTTTAACGATACTTTTAATTGGACTACAAATGGCTCTTCAAGTAAATTCAATTATTATCGTCTTACTAAGTGTGTTGACAGGTGCATTAGTGGGGGAGTTATTCCGATTGGAAGAGTTATTAAACAGGTTAGGATACTGGGTAGGTAGTAAATTTACTAATAAAGGTGATAATATAAATGTGTCACAAGCATTCGTTACAGCTTCTTTATTGTTTGTAGTTGGAGCTATGGCGATTCTAGGAGCACTAGATAGTGGTCTAAGGGGAGATCATGAAGTGTTATTAACTAAGTCTATATTAGACGGATTTACAGCTTTTATACTTACTACAACACTAGGTATAGGTGTTATACTATCAGTTGTTCCGGTAGTGTTATTTCAAGGATCTATTGCCTTACTTGCGAGTCAAATAGAAAAGCTAATCCCTGAAGTGATTTTTAATGATTTATTAGTGGATGTCACAGCGGTTGGCGGCCTATTAATTGTTGCAATCGGTCTAAACTTATTGAAATTAACTCAAATTAGAGTAACAAACTTATTACCTGCAATATTCATGGTCGTTGTTTTTGTTTATTTGAATCATATGTTATTTATCAATTAAACAGATTTATTATATCCTCTTGTTAAGTTTTTAACTTGATTCGAATTATAATGTTGTAGCCAGAAGTCGATTTTCTTTAACACATGTGCAATTTTATATGCCATATCATGTACAAGAGAAAGTCTTGTACTTTGTAAAACGGCATAATCCATGAATCCGCCTATATTTACCACACCTGTAATATAGGCATCACCGACAGCGGGTAATTCCTTCTTTAAAGCAGCCCCCGGCTTTAGAGAGCCAGAACCACTTATAAGGTTTCCAATTGAAGAATTTTTACCTAAAGATGCATCAATCGCAATAATAAACGGATCTCTATAAGACATCTTAATTTTTTGAATTGATTCTTCCAAATTTACGGCATGCACTGGATGATGAAGTGTTCCATAAACCTTCATTTGCGTTGGTCTCATTTGAGTAAGCAACGTACCTGTTAATGGACCTAAAGAATCTCCAGTGGAACGATCAGTACCAATACAAAGAACGATTAAATTTGTATAATATTTTGGTAAACATGTTATAAGAATGTCACTAGTTAATTTAATTGCTAAAGGATCTTTATAGTGAACATAATTCACATCGTTATTTTGAACTGGATTATTCATATAGAAACGTTCCTTCCATATTGTATTAGGTTGGTAAAAAGAACGACGTCGTTCCCCAATTGTCAAGACTTTAGTTATCGAGCAAGTTTTTATAGTATACGTTTTAAAACAGAACAATATACATCCAGTTTTGAAGCTAATTTCTTCAGGAAACAGTAAAGAAAGCAGTCGTTTATATTAATTTCTATTTTTAAAATGATATAATAGGTACGAAAAACTACTAACTTAATTACTGGATAGCTTCCGTAGCTAATTGTCTATTTGTAATGAAGGATTTAAAATAAGAAAGGATAATGGAAATGGATAAAAAGCAATTTTCATTAAATGATATTGTTGAGATGAAAAAACAACATCCTTGTGGTGAAAATAGATGGAGAATAATTCGGATGGGAATGGATATACGGATTAAATGTTTAGGGTGTGACAGAAGTGTGCTTATACCAAGAAACGAATTTCAAAAGAAATTAAAGAAAATTATTGAAAAAAGTGAAAAAGAATAAATACGTAGTAATAACCAACGAAAAATTGAGTTTTCGTATAAAGAAAATTGACTTTTGACTAGTCAATGATAATGAGTTTTTACATTTTAGCTATTTGTTATTTTAATATAAAAAAGTATAATACTAGATAGTTCAGATGAACTAG
>NZ_JBPPZG010000154.1:0-9546 GCF_051918545.1 Pseudogracilibacillus amylolyticus (SeqCode)
TAAATCGGCTATTTACAAAATAAGACAAAGAAAAAGGTGGAGGCATTTATGATTTACGAAACTCTTAAAAACGAAGGAATTCTTCCTTTAATAGAAAGAGAGGAACAAACGGCGTGATCAAAATAAAGTCAATTCAATTAGAAGGTCACACTTTGCCGATACCGGAAGGGTTAAGTGAGTTACTAAATAACGGTAACGGATGGGGGAAGAGGCAAGAAGAAATAAACCCCGAATACGTTCGTAAAGTTGTAAAGCGTGATGGGAAATTAATTACAGTTTTGAAGAAGAGAGGAGAAACCAAATGCTCTTAAAAGTCATCGATAAAGAAACCAAAAAGGTTGTATGGACTGAAGAACATAAAACGCATAAAGCCATAGAGGTAGCGATTGAGCAGTTAAAGGAAAGTAATTTTAATCCTAAGTATTTTGAGTTTGTGAAGGAGGGTGAATGAGATGGAAAAACAAAACATGCTGGAAAAATTCAAACAACGTTTTGTTGAAATCAAAGATTCGGATAGTGATATGTATATTAAAACCGTTAGGCTTGCAGCACTAATGACTGACTTGGAAGGAACTTATGGAATCCCTGCTATCGGCGCTGAAAGGATTGCAGCATTTAAACGAGCGTTTCCGGAGGTTATGAATTTGTATAGGGAAGTTAGTTTGGAGAGGAAGTTTTGAAATGAAATCGTTAAATAAAGGAGGAGACATGATATGGGTATGTATACCGAATTAGTCTGCGCTTTAGAGTTAAAGCAAAATACGCCTGATTTAGTTATTAATACACTTAAATACATGGTGGGAACGTTAGGCGAATTAGAAGAAACACCAACCCATGAATTATTTGAAACGGATAGATGGGATTTTATGTTAAGGGGAGATAGCTACTACTTTGAAGGAGTAACTAATAGCAATCTGTATAAAGATACTCTTATTCCCCAGAGACCAACTTATTATTTAACTATTCGCTGTAATTTTAAAAATTATGATGGTGAGATAGAAAAATTCATAGATTGGATTACACCATACTCACATAGTACAGGGTTTATTGGCTATAAACGGTTTGAAGGAGATAAAGATCCCGCTTTAATTTATATTTAATCCACATTTCAACTAAACCAAGGAGGTGAAACCTATGAACGAATGGATCCATAAAATTAAACAAGCTTTAGAACAAGGCCTAACCAAAGAAGAAGTATTGGAATTTATTCAGAAGTATGAAGGGAGGTGGCAATAAAAAAGCAGTTAGCCCGAACAACTAACTACTTTTTAATAAAAAAATACGTCAGTGGTCATTTTACCACGTTTCAGGAGGAAATGAAATGGTTGAAAAAGCAGAGTATTGGAAACCTGTAAAAGACTATGAGGGAATTTATGAAGTAAGTAATTTTGGAAGAATTAAATCTTTATCCAGAGAGGTATATCGTGGAAACAAAAGTGGGAGGCCACATATAACCAAATAGCTCATTAAAAAACCGTTTATAGATGACAAAGGTTATTGGAGAGTTAGACTATACAAAAACGGAAGAAGAAAAGTGGTTACTCTTCATAGAATTATAGCCGAAGCGTTTATTGAAAAAGAAAAAGGCAAACCCGAAGTTAATCATATCGATGGAAATAAATTAAACAATTCGATTGAAAACCTAGAATGGTGTAATAGAAGCGAAAACGTACAACACTCTTACTCAATCGGTCTAAGAACAGGTTCAATTCCTAATAAATTGAAAGCAGAAAACGTTAAAGAGATAAGAAAATTATACATCGAAGGTTATTCGCAAGTTAAAATATCGAAACTGTTCAACGTTTCCGTAGCTTGTATAAATAGTGTTGTAAACTATCGCAATTGGAAGGATGTCTAGTAAATGAACCAATTCATAAAAGAATACAAAGAAAAACGTACTCAAGGAAATAACGTATACGAAGCATTCGGAATGGTTGCCACTCATATCGCATTACGTGGAAGTCTCGTTGATCTACATGATGTTTATGATTATTTTTCAGAGGATCTATTGAGTGAAACGGATGAATGGTTAGAAGAAGCTGAAAAGCATACTAGCAATCTAACAAGTTATGAAAGGGATATGAGGTTAGCTGGACATAGACAAGGTGATTTTTTATAGGAGGTAAACAAATGAATTTACATGAGTTTTTAGATAACCAAGAACAAGTAACTAATGAAACTTTTAAGGTAACTGATGATTCGAGCGCTAATTGGGCACTACGTAAAATCAAACAACTCCAGGATCAACAAAAGGAAACCAATTCACTTGCGGAAGCTGAAATAGAAAAAATAAATACATGGGCAGATTCAGAAAATGAAAAAGCACAACGTGATATAGATTACTTCCAAGGGTTACTAGCTGAATACGCATTAAAGAAACGTGAAGAAAACCCTAAATTTAAGTCTATGAAACTTCCGAATGGTGCTATTAAATTTAGAAAGCAACAACCTAAATTTAATTATGATGAAGAAACTTTAATTAAATCACTTAAAAATACTGGTAGGTTCGATCTGATTAAAACTAAGGAAAACATTGATAAAACAGCAATCAAGAAATCTTTTGTTATTCATGATGATAAATTAATAGATCCGGAAACTGGAGTGTTTGTTGACGGAGTGAGTGTTGAGCATCGCGGAGATAAATTCAGTGTGGAGGTGTCAGATTGAATATTACTAACGCTGCTGAAATAACGGAAGATAGAGCAACTTATTTACTTTACGCACCACCAGGGACAGGAAAAACGCACACGATTAATTTCCTTACTGGAAAAACATTATATGTTGCGATCGATAAAACACAGTATCCATTAAAAGGTAATGAGAATATCGATATTATGGATTTTAATACCCACAATGCTTGGGAAGAATGGAACTTGCTAATTAAGTGGTTTGCTAAAAGTGATTTATCTAAATATGAAAATATCGTATTTGATAATGTATCCGAATTGTTTCGCTCTATGCTCGGAAATTTAGGGAGAGAGGGAAAAAATAATAGAGTACCAGAAATGCGGCATTATCAACAAATAGATTTTTTCATCATTGACAGTATGAGATATATTCAATCACTTGGAAAAAGAATTGTTTATCTAGCTTGGGAAACTACAGATGAATTTATAACCGAAGCAGGACAAACGTTTAATCGCTCTTTCCCAGATATCAGAAAAACGATATTAAATAATTTCATGGGATTATGCCAAGTTGTTGGGAAATTAGCGATTAATCAAAGAACGAAAACACGAGGATTCATTTTGTCGCCAAGTAATAGTGTTTTTTCTAAAAATCAACTAGATCAGAGAGAATTTTGTTTACAAGAAGATATATTCAAAATTGGTTTTGAGAGTGAGGTTGGTGATACAGATTGACAGCAATTCAATTGAGGGATTATCAGCAAGTTTTAGTTGATAATGTTCGCCAGTCTTATCTAAACGGAAGCAAGGCACCTTGCATAGTTTTAGGTTGCGGTGGGGGCAAAACAGTTGTATTTGCTTATATGGCTCAACAATCGCAGGAAAAAGGTAATACGGTGTGGTTTTTGGTTCATAGGCGTGAGCTATTACAACAAACCATAGATACTTTCGATAGGTTTGGTATAGAAAGAAAAAACATCCACATTGCTATGGTTGGTACAGTTTCTAGGAATCTATCAAAATATCCGAAGCCAGATTTCATTATATTTGATGAATGTCACTTCTCTGCAGCTAAAACATGGAGGAAAATTATCGATGCATTCCCTAATGCTAAATTAGCTGGGTTGACCGCAACTCCTACAAGGTTAGATAACAAACCATTAGGAGATATATATGACGACCTAGTGGAAGGGGAAAGTATTAAAAATCTAATCAATAGAAACTTCCTATCTCCCTATAAATACTATGCGCCTAATGTTGCGGATATGACAAGCCTTAAAAAAATACGTGGTGACTTTGATACTAAAAAAGCTACTGAATTACTAACAACAAAAGCGGTATTTGGGGATGTGATAAAACACTACAAGAAATATGCAAACGGCAAACAATCTATATGCTATTGTGCATCCATTAAACACAGTGAATTAATGGCAGAACAATTTAAAAAACATGGTGTTAATGCGGTTCACTTTGATGGAAATACTCCAACAAAAGAAAGAGAACAAATAATTAAAGATTTCCGAGAAGGTAAAATAACTATTCTTTGTAATGTGGACCTAATATCAGTTGGATTTGATTGTCCAGATGTAGATTGTTGCATCTTACTAAGGCCTACAGATTCTACAGCATTGTACATACAACAAGCTTGTAGGGCGTTGAGGTATAAGAAAGGTAAAACAGCAATTATATTAGATCACGTTAATAACTATGAAAGACATGGCTTGCCGGATGATGACAGGAATTGGAGTTTGGATAGTAAGTATGAAAAACCTAAACGGTTCCAAGAAGATGGAACATTAAAAGTAAAACAATGCGAAAACTGTTTTGGGGTTTTTAAAGCAGGTACCAACATTTGTCCGCATTGTGGTCATGTGGTGGAGTTAGTGAAAGAAGAATTAAAAAACATTAAGGAAATTGAACTGGAAGAAATTAAACGCAAGAAGAAAGAAGAAGCAGAAAAGATTGTTCTGGATTTTAGAAGTCCGGATGAGTGTACAAGCCTGGCAGAATTACAAGCATATGGAAGAAATATGGGCTACAAAAACGGCTGGGCCTGGTTTCAAGCAAAAGCAAGAGGTCTAGTTAAATAAAAATATTAAATGAAAAGGATGATTATAAATGGCAGGATTTAGCTTAGATTTTAACAACACATTTGAAGGTTATCAAAAAATTGAAAATGGAGTTTATGAAGTTGTTATTGACCATGCTTCAGAAGATGCATCTCGAAGCGGTTCGGAGTTTACTAATTTCCAAATGACAATCAGAAATGACTTAGATCAACCGTTCAAAAATCAAAAAATTTGGCATCGTGTTTGGAAAGCAAAAGCTACTGGTACTTATAACATGACCATGTTTAATACGATCGGAAAGGCAGCAGGATTACAGTCCGGTAAAGTGTATAACAGTTTTGAGGAATTGCTTAGTGATTATAGAGGAAAACCGGTACAGGTTTATGTAGAAAATGAAACATCTGAATATAACGGTAAAACGTATGAAAATTTAAATGTAAAACAGTGGAAAGAAACTAAATTCCCGAACGTTCAACACCAATTTAAGCAAAGTAATGATAATAATAATCAATCAAATAGTAATAGTCCATTCAATAATGGTCCGCAAATCGATGATACAGATTTACCATTTTAATTATAGAGAGAGGATTTCCTCTCTAGGGAGGTGAGACAGATTTATAACAATATACCTTATGAACTTAAAGAACTCCATCAATGGTGTGGATTTAAATTACAAACACGTAATGGTAAAACAACTAAAATCCCCATCGATGCAAATACAGGTAATTTAGGAAAATCCAATGATGAGAGTACATGGTCTGATTTTGAGACCGCCCTTTCATCCATCGATAAATTCAATTTAGATGGTTTAGGTTTTTATTTTAAAACTCCATACTTCGGAATTGACCTTGATGATGTAGGAGCGGAAATTAAACGCTATTTAGATGATGACCATGACGATAATATTGTTTCGGAATTTATCGATTTGATGGGAAGTTATGCAGAAATATCACCAAGTGGTAATGGTATTCATATTATCGCAAAAGGTGAATTACCTAAGAATGGTAGTAGAAAAGGCAATATAGAAATGTATTCGAGTGGCAGATTTTTTACAATGACCGGAAATGCCATTGGTGGATATAACCACATTGTAGATGATTCGGATTACGGAAAGATTAATTACCTCCACGGTAAATATATTGCCAGTAATGAACCTATAAAACCAACTAATCTCATAGATACACATGGTAATAATTTATCGGATTCAGAGATTATTAGAATAGCAGAAAATAGCAGAAACGGAATTCGGTTTAAGTTGTTTATGCAAGGTGGATGGGAGCAATTTTACTCCAGTCAGTCCGAAGCAGATATGGCATTCTGCAATGATTTAGCATTTTGGACAAACCGTGATTATCACAAAATGGACTCAATCTTTAGACAATCCTCTCTCTACCGCGAGAAATGGGATGAGAAGCGTGGAGAATACACTTACAGCTATATGACACTAACTAAAGCTATAAATGACTGTACGAACGTATTTAATCCGCAACCAAACGATGATGATTTTAATTTATATGTATTGGAAGATAGCACGAAGGAAATCGAAAGGAAATTCTATTCTTACGACGATACCGGAAACGCAGCACGATTTACGGATACATACGGTGAAATTGTAAGGTATAGCTACACTCGAAAAAACTGGTATTACTATAACGGGAAGACTTGGGAATTAGACCAAGGTGGGAAAGTTAAATCTTTAGTTGATGAAATTCTGGTAAAGATGAAAAAAGAACCTGTTTATGTAACGGATGATACAACGGAAGAAGATGCGAAGAAGTTCTTACAAAAACATATTAAATATTCTCGTGGGAGTAATGGAAAGACAAACATGTTGAAAGAAAGTCAACATTTACTCCCTATTCAATCAGAAGAGTTTGATAAAGATAAACACCTTCTAAACGTTCAAAACGGCTACATTGACCTTAAAACAGGTAAATTGAATGACCATGATAAAGATAAATATTTTACAAAAATAGCTTCCATCGAATATACAGATAAAATTGATTGTCCACAATGGGTGGAGTTTCTTAATCAAATATTCGACGGAAACAAACATTTAATAGATTATATGCAGCGAGCGGTAGGATATTCCTTATCCGGATCAACAGAAGAACAAATGATGTTTATTCTTTACGGAAATGGTCGTAATGGTAAATCCGTCTTTTTAGATATTATTACCGAAATGCTAGGAAACTATACAACGAATATTCAACCCCAGACATTAATGGTTAAAAATATGTCTGGTAATGCAAATAGTGATATCGCTAGATTACAAGGTGCAAGATTGGTTACTACCACAGAGCCTAATGATGGCATGCGGTTTGATGAAGGTTTAGTGAAACAGATCACCGGCGGCGATAAGGTAACAGCTAGATTTTTGTATGGTGATGAGTTTGATTATTATCCAGAATTTAAATTATGGATGGCCACAAACCACAAACCAATTATAAGAGGTACAGATGATGGTATTTGGAGAAGAATGGCAGTTATTCCATTCACTGTACAGATACCCAAAGAAAAAGTAGATAAGCAGTTGAAATTTAAATTACGTGGGGAAATGACAGCTATATTAAATTGGGCAGTCGAAGGTTATCAGGAATGGAAACGTGTTGGGTTGAAGGAACCACAAGCCATTAAAGATCAACGCCAAATATACCGTACCGAAATGGATGTTGTTGAATTGTTTATTGAAGAATGTTGCATCCGAAAAGATGGAGAGCGAGAGAAAGCATCAGATCTCTATCGAGTGTATAGCGGTTGGGCGAAAGATAACAACCAACACTTAATGAGTAATACAAAATTCGGTAAAGAAATGGCTAACAAATTCCAGAAAATTAAAAGTGGAACCAATTATTACGTAGGGATTCAATTAAAAAGAGAATTCAATAACGAAGCTATTCGATTAAACTTTAATTAATTCCTAGTAAAACACTTTAGAAAACTAAGTTTTCAGAAATGCAGACTTTTGACCTATGAAAAAATACATTGAATTTTAGTTTGGGATAGTAAAGGGAAGGTTTTGGGATAGTTTTCTAAAAACCCTCCCATCCTAAAAACATTGATATATCAACCTTTATATTATATTTATTTTCTTTTTGGGATGGTTGGGATAGTTAGTAAAGAAGGATAAAAACAAATATAAAAATACAAAAATATAGAACGCTCTTTGAAAATGGCCCAAACCCTCCAAACTATCCCAAACCAAAAAAATGGGAGGTTACGAAGTTGAAAAATATAACTATTGAAGAGTGGAAAGAAATTGGTGAGCTAACCAAAAGGATAAATAACGATCTTCATGAATTAATTTTAAAATCATCTAAAATTGTAGGTTCGACAAGAATGGCGCCTTTAAAACGTTCACAAAACCACTTAAATAAATTTAGAAGCAAAGCAGAAGACTTAATGTTTTCGCAAGGACAAGGCGATACAAAAATATTCTTTGGTGATAACAATGCGTGAATCAGACATCCAAAATTCTATCAGACTTGCATTAAATCCATACGCGATCGTTTTCCGCGGGAATGTCGGTAAAGTACGTATGAAAGATGGAAGATATTTTGATACAGGATTGCCGAAAGGTTTTACAGATTTGTTTGGTTTTCGTAAAAAAGATGGAAAAATGATTTTCTTAGAAGTTAAAAACGAAAAAGGTAAATTACGTGATGTACAAAAACACTTTATAAATACTATGCAGCAATATCCAGTTATATGCGGCGTTGCAAGAAGTCCAGAAGAAGCGATTGAGATAGTGAGGAATGGTTAATGTATTTCGAAGATGCTAGTAAACAACAACTACTAACCGTAGCGCTCTATGAAAATTGCGATTTAGATTATAAATATAAAGCTGCCAAAGAATTGCAAATCAGACGGTGGCACAATGATATGCTCCCACAATTATTGACATTGTGGGGCAAGGGATATAGCGCGTTTCAGATTGGGATTGAGATGGAAATCCCAGAATCGACTGTTAGAAGTCAATTAAGAAAATATAACTTGTTTGGGAGAAGGGTTAACCATGATCATTAAATTTAGAATAAACAAATGGCGCAAAGGCAATGTAACCAATAATTTTAATCCAGAGTTATCTAAGTATTGGAAACAGAAATATTATTCCATGTTCGAGAGGTGGTAATTAGATGCCTAAAAAATACCTAATCAGTTTTTGCAGAATGTGCGAAAAAGAATTCCTTACACCAAAACTAGGCGGAAGGAAAGAAACACGGTATTGTCCATTTTGCGGTGATGATTTAGAGGTATTACACGATAGAACAATATCACTAGATAAAACACTTCATCATGCTAGGGCTTGGACGAAAGAGGAAGATAGCACGTTGATCTATGGCAGGAAGAAGAAAACACCTTACAAAGTGATTGCCGAAACATTAGGTAACCATATGACGCCAAAAGCGTGTAGGGAAAGAATGGTTTTATTGAGACGGAAAGGCATTGAAATATAAAAAAATGAGGTGAAGTCATGAAAACAATGAACCCAATCGAAAGCAACATGACAGACATCATCAAAGAGAAGTTACATGCGTTAGGTTATACAGAAACAGAAGGTAAAGAACAAAAGGAACTTAAAACTATTCTAGCAGTCTTGGAAATAAAAGCAGAATCTCCGCATAATACGTGGTTCTGATAACGTACAGAACGTTTAAATAGATTACTAGACTAAATCTACATGAAATAAATAAAACGCCTTAGAAGGGCTTAAATTGATTAATTTGGAGGGGAAATAAATGGAAAAGGTAAAGATTACGGAACAACATTTAAGAGAATTGAAAATATGGAATGATAATAACAATAAGTTCAGCAGTTTTATATTAGGGGTAGGTAGAAGAACGGGAACA
>NZ_JBPPZG010000155.1:0-733 GCF_051918545.1 Pseudogracilibacillus amylolyticus (SeqCode)
CATGATGCGATTTTAGTAGGAGTACATACAATAATTGAGGATAATCCAAGGTTAACTACTCGTATAAAAGGTGGAAGAAATCCAATTCGGATTATCTTAGATACGCGTCTACGAACACCGATTAATGCAAATGTTGTGACAGATCAACAGGCAGAGACTTGGATATTTGTCGGCAGCCATGTATCCGAAGAACAAATCAATGAATTTACGAAACTAGGTGTCAGAATTTATCAAATGGAAAGTGACAAGATTTCAATAGAAAAAGTACTTCAAGAATTAGGCGCTGAAAAAGTTACTTCACTTCTTGTTGAAGGTGGTGCAACAGTAAATAGTTCATTTTTACAATCAATGTACATTAATCAACTGATTATGTATATTTCGCCGATCATTATTGGAGGAAATATGGCACCGGGAGCTTTTGGTGGTCAAGGGTTTAAAAGACTAGCAGATACCCTTAAATTACAAATAAAAGAGATAAAGCAAATGGAAGGAAACATTAAAATTGTGGCGACTAAGGAGGAAAATGATGTTTACAGGAATCGTTGAAGAAATTGGATATATTGCGGAAATAGCAGAAGTATCAAAAGATGCGGTTCAATTAACGATCGATGCAAGTCTCGTGCTAGAAGATGTAAAAGTTGGTGATAGTATTTCAGTTAACGGCATTTGTTTAACAGTAACCAATTTTGATAGAGACTATTTTCAAGTAGATGTCATGCCGGAGACAATTAAT
>NZ_JBPPZG010000155.1:743-9497 GCF_051918545.1 Pseudogracilibacillus amylolyticus (SeqCode)
AGTCTAGAAGTTGACTCCGGTGTTAATCTGGAACGCTCGCTCAGGCCAACTGATCGAATGGGAGGGCATTTCGTTACCGGTCATGTGGATGGTGTCGGAAAAATTGAACGAAAACAGCTACAGCAAAATGCAGTTTACTATGATATTAGCATACCAGAATCAATTAGAAATTATTTTATTGTAAAAGGTTCGGTTGCAGTAGATGGAGTGAGCTTAACTATTTTTGGTGTGGACATTGCGAAAAATTTAATTACGATCTCCCTCATTCCGCATACGACGGACGTTACAATCCTCGGTGAAAAAACGGTTGGTGATATTGTGAATATTGAATGTGATGTTCTGGGAAAACATGTACATGAATATTTAAAAAACACGATAAGGGTGTGAAAGCATGTTTCATAAAATAGAAGCGGCTATAGATGATTTAAAAGCGGGAAAACTCGTTATCGTAGTTGATGATGAGGATCGTGAAAATGAAGGGGACTTCGTTGGATTGGCGGACAAGGTAACTCCAGAGATGATTAATTTTATGATTACACATGGAAAAGGATTAGTATGTACTGCGATTACGAAGAAAAAGGCTGAAAAGCTTGACTTGTCTTTAATGGTCGATAAAAATACGGATCCGTATGGGACGGCATTTACGGTAAGTATTGATCATGAAACAACATCGACTGGTATAAGTGCATATGAAAGAGCGGTAACGATTAGAGCATTAACTGAAAAGAATGTAATAAGTAGTGAATTTAAGCGTCCTGGTCATGTTTTTCCATTAATAGCGAAGGAAAACGGCGTACTGGAACGTCCCGGTCATACGGAAGCGTCTGTTGATTTAGCGAAAATAAGTGGTGCTTCTCCAGTTGCTGTGATTTGTGAAATTATGAAAGAAGACGGCAGGATGGCTCGTGTGCCTGATTTAATTGAAATAGCGAATAAATTTCAGTTGAAACTAATTACAATTAAAGAATTGATTTCATACCGGAAACGAAATGAAAGCTTTATCGAAAGAGAAGTAGAAACAAATTTACCAACTGACTATGGAAATTTTAAACTGATCGGTTATTCCAATAAACTGGATAATAAAGAGCATATTGCACTTGTAAAGGGTGAGGTCTCTGAAGAAAGTTCAGTATTAGTTCGCATCCATTCGGAATGTTTAACTGGTGATGTTTTTCATTCAAAACGGTGTGATTGTGGCCCACAGTTAGATAAGGCGCTCAAAATGATTTCAGAACGAGGGAGCGGTGTAGTTATCTATATGCGTCAGGAAGGTAGAGGGATCGGATTATTAAATAAGTTACGAGCTTACCGATTGCAGGAAAATGGGTTAGATACTGTAGAAGCAAATGAGGCATTAGGTTTTCCAGCAGATTTAAGAGAGTATGAAATTAGTGCGCAAATTTTAAAAGATTTACAGATTTCCAGTATAGAGTTGCTTACGAATAATCCTGGAAAAATTGCGGCATTGGAAAAGAACAATATAATGATTGAAAAGCGTGTCCCAATGGAACCAAATTTATTGAAGGATAATGAAAACTATTTATATACGAAACAGGAAAAGTTAGGACATATGTTAACGTTAAAATGAAGGGGAATCAAGATGGGCAAAGTATATCATGGTAAATTGATAGGAACTGACCTAAAAATTGGAATTGTTGTCGGACGTTTTAATGATTTAATTACAAAAAACTTATTAGATGGTGTGATTGGGGCATTAAAAGGTTATGGAGTCAAAGAAGAAAATATCGATGTCGCTTGGGTGCCAGGTGCTTTTGAAATTCCGCTTATCGCACAAGAAATGACTGCACGAACGTATGACGCAGTAATTGCTTTGGGTGCAGTGATTCGAGGAGCTACGCCACACTTTGATTATGTTTGTAATGAAGCGGCTAAAGGTATTTCTCAGGCGAGCTTACAAAGTGGTAAACCAGTTATTTTTGGTGTAATAACAACAGATACGATTGAACAAGCAATTGAGCGAGCGGGAACTACAGGTGGAAATAAAGGAACTGAAGCAGCAGCGGCCGCAGTAGAGATGGCGAATTTGATGCAAGAATTCAAAAAATAATGAAATTGATTTTTTGACTCGGGGATAGATGGTTGATGTTAAAGTGGCTCACGAGTTATCCTACGTGACTACTCATGATCGATCGTCGCTTAAGGAGATGTAGAGTGGTTGGAAAAAATGCTTAGTCGCTCGTAAGGATGACTAGTGGCAGAAAATTATGCGTAGTCGCTCGTAAGGATGACTAGTGGCAGAAAATTATGCGTAGTCGCTCGTAAAGATGCACAGTGGCTGGAAAAAATGCTTAGTCGCTTGCAAAGATGCATAGTGGCTGAAAGTAATGCTTAGTCGCTCCAAAAGATGCTTAGTGGCTGAAAAAAATGCTTAGTCACTCCAAAAGATGCTTAGTGATTAGCCTTTTATGTATATCACAAATGATAATCGGATTTTTTGTTTCATTCCTTTAATTTTTTCCTAGTGTACGCTACTATTATGTTAGAGTACGTATGAAGGAGAGGATCCAGATTAAAGTAGACTTAAAGTTTTATTTATATCAAATTCTGGGTGTGTTAATTATATGGATAGGGATGACGATTTTTCTTGATGATTTGTTTGGAGTGGGCAGAATTATTTATTATGTTGTCACATCATGGCTCCTATTCCTAATTGTATTAACGGTCAAAAAGTTTATAAATGACCGAAAAGGGAAAGAAAATAATGTAGAATAAGTTTTATTGGTAAAAATCCGCACATGAATGGGATTGGACAAGTTTTTAATAGCTATATGTCCGTTAATATCCTTAGAATTGTGCGGGTTTTTTAATAAAAATTTAGACTTGACAGATAAGAAAGTATAAAACTTTCTTGACTCGCTCACTGGCTAAAAGCTCGGGCGTCCTGGGACTGGGACTGCGCTTACTCGTCCCGTCGAAGGGCATTTGCTCTTTCGTTCGTCCCACCGTAAAGATTTGTCTCAGGCGTAAGTCACTAGCACGTCAATCACTCGTAAATGCAACTCATACTCTCGCCAAGGCTTGCACTCACTTAGCATAAGTGCAACATCACCTCTGTCTTTCGCCAGGAAGGCCGACTAAGAACAGGCTCTCTGCCTAACCGTCGGCATACCCCTAGTAATAAGGGCATGTTTTCTTTAACGATAAGCCAAGTTTTCTAATGAATATCTCCTGTTTAATCTTGTCAATTAATGAAAGCGCTACTCTTAATTGTCATTTTTCATACATAGAACCGTACGAAAATTGTAACTAATACCCGACAACGTATGTGAAAAAAAGCGTATACTGAAGGTACAGTCATAATGGATAGGATTATATATATGAAAAAATAAGGGGAGATGAAATAAAAAATGGATCCGTTAATTATAGCCCGCCTTCAATTTGCCTCTACTACAATATTTCACTACTTTTTTGTTCCAGTATCAATCGGATTAGCGTTCACTATTGCGATAATGCAGACGTTGTACGTCATTAAAGGAAATGAAGTTTATAAAAAAATGACGAAATTTTGGGCGGTTTTGTTTTTAATCAATTTCGCTGTTGGTGTCGTAACTGGGATTTTACAAGAGTTCCAGTTTGGGATGAACTGGTCCACGTATTCACGATTTGTCGGGGATGTATTTGGCCCGTCCCTAGCAATTGAAGGATTACTCGCATTTTTTATGGAGTCAACTTTTATCGGCATTTGGGTATTTGGTTGGAATCGATTATCAAAAAAATTACATTTAGCATCAATTTGGCTCGTGTCGTTTGGAACAATCCTTTCAGCGTTTTGGATTTTGTCAGCAAACTCCTTTATGCAAAATCCTGTTGGGTACGAATTTGTGGATGGTCGTGCACAAATGAATAATTTTATTGCTATTTTAACGAACCCACATTTATGGGCTCAGTTTCCACATGTATTGTTTACATCATTAGCGACAGGGGCATTTCTTGTTGCAGGTATTAGTGCTTGGAAAATTTTACGCAAACACGATTTAGATATGTTTAGAAGATCGTTTAGAATTTCAATTACGATTGGTGCCGTTGCTTCATTCATCATTCTGTTTACAGGACATTGGCAAGCACAGTATCTAGTTCAATCACAGCCAATGAAAATGGCGGCAGCAGAGGCACTATGGGAAACAAGTGAAGACCCTGCGCCGTTTACCGTTTTTGCAAAAATTAACACGGAAGCAAAAGAAAATGATGTTGAAATACAAATACCATTTTTATTAAGTTTCCTATCATATAACCAGTTTAGCGGATCGTTAGAAGGGATAAATCAATTACAGGAAATGTATGTTGAAAAATATGGCCCCGGAAATTATATCCCACCGGTAAAAGCTCTCTTTTGGGTATTCCGTATAATGACGGGAGCTGGTGGTGTGATGTTACTACTCGGTTTCTTCGGTATGTATGCCACCCGTAGAGGGATGATGCCTAAAAATAATCTCTATTTAAAAATGATGCCATTTGCGATCATTTTACCATTTTTAGCGAATACGAGTGGATGGATTATGACAGAAATGGGCAGACAGCCATGGGTTGTATTTGGACTGATGAAAACGGAAGATGCGGTTTCTCCATCTGTAACTGCGAACGAAATGTTATTTTCACTTATTGCATTTAATTTGCTTTATGCAATTATGGGGACTGTGGCAGTATATTTATACGTTCGGCATATAAAGAAGAAAGATCATGAAGAGTTGGATACTCCTGTAACAAAAGATCCTTTTGATGATGAAGGAGGTGCGGAAGTTGTCTCTTAATGAATTTTGGTTTATATTAATAACTATTTTATTTATCGGCTTTTTCGTACTGGAAGGATTTGATTTTGGGGTCGGTATTATTTCCCGCTTTTTAGGAAAAAATGATAACGAAAAGCGTGTGTATATTAATACGATTGGTCCGTTTTGGGATGCAAATGAAGTATGGTTAATTACGGCTGGGGGAGCAATGTTTGCTGCATATCCCCACTGGTATGCAACGATGTTTAGTGGATTCTATATACCTTTAGTGTTCATGCTCCTCGCCCTCATAATCCGTGGTGTATCTTTTGAATTCCGTGGTAAAGTAGAAAACCTGAGATGGAAAAATACGTGGGACTGGGCAATGTTTATCGGTAGCTTATTACCACCGATTTTATGGGGAGTAGTTTTAGCTAACTTTATGACAGGTATGCCAATTAATCAAGAAAAAGAAATGATCGGTGGGTTCTTGCAGTTTTTACACCCGTTTGCTTTACTTGGAGGGCTCATGTTCCTCATGCTTACAATCACACATGGATTACAATTTATTACGATCCGAACAACTGGAAAATTACAAGAGCGGGCACGCAACCTTGGTAAAAAAGTTGCTCCTGTAACGATTATTCTTTTTTTAGCATTTATCGTTGTCGGTTATATTATTTCAGATGTGTTTACGTACCATGGACAAACGTTTATGGTGATTCCGATTTTAGCTTGGGTATCTCTACTATTTGCTAACTTGTATAATACGCAAAAAATGGACTTTAACGCTTTTGCATTAACAAGCATTACAATTATTTTACTAATTGGTAGTATTTTTCTAGGAATGTTCCCACGGGTTATGATCAGTTCAATTTCCGATGCCTATAGTCTTACCGTGTATAATGCTTCATCTGGTTCTTATACACTTAAAATAATGACGTATTTCTCAATTTTATTACTTCCATTTGTTTTAGGGTATCAAGCATGGAGCTATTATATTTTTAGAAAAAGAATAAAGAAAAATGATGAGTTGGAATATTAATGAAACAAAAACGAAAAAAAGGATTGCCTACCTATCCAGGTTCGGGACTAGTCCATAGTATATTAACATTACTCATTTTAGGAGAAGCCGTTGCTGTTATTGCCCAAGCGTATTATTTAGCTCGGGCAATTACCTTTTTATTTCAAGGAATACCAATCGTAGAGGTACTCGCTGATATTGGCTTCTTTTTTATTGCTTTCGTTATTCGCTACATTATTTCTCACATAGAAACAGCTGTAGCAGAACGTTTTGCTGCGACATCGGCAAAATTGCTTCGTGATGAACTAATGCACGTTTATTTTGAACGGAATATATCTTTTGTTCAAAAAATGGGAACAGGTCATTTAGTCACATTAGCTATGGAAGGCGTAGGTGATGTAAAAAAGTATGTGGAAATCATTGGGATTCGCATGATTAAAACAGTGATTATTCCAGTATTAATTGTTATTTATGTATATTTTTACGATCCAATTTCTTCGATTATTTTAGTCGTATCGGTTCCTATTGTTGTTATTTTTATGATTTTGCTCGGCATGGCGGCTGAAAAAATGGCAGATAAACAATATGAGACGTATACAAGATTGTCAAACCATTTTATCGATTCGTTAAAAGGATTAGAAACGTTAACTTACCTAGGAAAAAGTCGGGATCATGCTAAAAAGGTTTTTCGTGTAAGTTCGGAATACAGAAAAGCTACGATGAAGACGCTTCGTGTTGCTTTTTTATCTTCTTTTGCACTAGACTTTTTTACAAGTTTATCCATAGCTTTTGTCGCTGTAGGACTTGGATTTCGTTTAATTGAAGGTGAAATATTATTACTTCCAGCACTAACAATTTTAATTTTAGCACCGGAATATTTTTCACCAATTAAGCAAGTAGGTAAAGATTATCATGCAACATTAGACGGACAAATCGCTATGGCAGAGATTGACGAACTGATCGCAACGCAAAAAGGTGAGGAAATGAAAGAAACAACTAAACCAATTTTATGGAACGAAGACAGTAAAATCGAGTTTGATAAAGTTTCTGTAGAAATTGACGGAAAAAATTTACTGCAATCTATTTCGTTTCAAGCAAATCGTGGCTGGGTTGGGATTGTTGGAGCAAGCGGAGCGGGAAAATCAACTCTCATTAATTTGTTAGCAGGAAGAATTGAATCGGCTCGCGGTACAATAAAAATCAATAATGAAGTTGTCGCATCGTTAAATTATGCTGCGTGGTTTGAAAACATCGCCTATATTCCGCAACATCCATATATTTTTCCGTTGTCCTTGGCAGATAATATTCGTTTTTATCATCCGAATACTTCAGATTCAGAAGTAAAAACCATTATTGAGAAAATCGGACTACAAGATTTAGTTCTAGAACTGCCAAACGGTATATATGAAAAAATTGGCGAAGGTGGTCGGACACTTAGTGGTGGACAAGAACAACGGATTGCTATTGCACGAGCTTTATTGAGCGAAAAATCTATTATTTTATTAGATGAACCAACTGCACATTTAGACATTGAGACAGAGTATGAGATTAAACAGCTCATGCTTGAACTTTTTAATGACAAATTAGTTTTCTTAGCCACTCACCGTCTTCACTGGATGAAAGAGATGGACCAAATTATCATGCTTCAAGATGGACGTCAAGTAGAATATGGTTCCCATAAGGATTTACTAAAAAAACATGGTAAATATGCGCAATTTATTAACTGGAAGGAGGAGGGAAGCTGTGAGTGAATGGATTATACCTTATATAAAGAAACATAAAGGTCGCATGACACTTGCCGTTTTCTTTGCGATCCTAGGGGTAACCTCGGGAGCAATGCTGTTATTCGTCTCAGGTTATTTAATTTCAAAATCTTCCCTTCGACCAGAAAATATTATGCTCGTTTATGTACCGATCGTTTCGGTACGCGCATTTAGTATAGGGCAAGCAGTATTTCCATATCTTGATAAGTTAGTTAGTCATGATATTGTTTTACGAATTTTAGCAGACTATCGAAAAAGACTTTACAATTTGCTGGAGCCTCAAGCACTTTTTTTACAAAGTCGTTATCAAACGGGAGACATTTTAAGTGTACTGTCTGATGATATAGAAAAACTGCAAGATTTTTATATTCGAACATTACTTCCAAGTTTTGTTGGAGTAGTTATATATGGTATTTTTGCAATCGTTTTAGGCTTTTTTGATTGGATGTTTATGTTAATGATGATAGGATTACTTGGCGTTATCGTGTTTGTAATACCATTTATTTCGTATTTTATGATGAAGAAAAATCATATTTTGATAAAAGAAAAAAGAGGGGATTTATACCAGCATTTTACCGATGCCATGTTTGGACAACTTGATTGGCTTGTCAGTGGACGTGTTCAGGAAGTAATTAGCAAGGTTGCTAGTAAAAATAATATGCTGATTAACAAAGAGAATAAGCTAAATAATTGGCACCATATTCGGGATGCTTTTTTGCGATTTATTGCTGGCTTAGCAATTATTGCAATGATGGTTTGGGCAAATTTTCAAGCTGGAGAGGGAACTATTTCTGCAACAGTTATCGCTGCCTTTGTCTTAATGATGTTTTCGATTACGGATGCCCTGCTCCCATTGAGTAATGCAGTAGAAGAAATCCCGACATACATGGATTCATTAAGGAGAATGGAAAGATTACAAGAATCAAAAAATGAGGAAGCGGAGGTTATAGAAGCACCAAATGCTCCGTTTAACAAGCCAACGATTCAAATTAATAATCTTAGCTATCAATATGATACTGTAAGCAAACCTATTATTGACAACCTATCTTTAACGATTGAACCTGGAGAAAAGATAGCTATCCTAGGGAAAAGTGGAACAGGAAAATCAACATTGTTAAAAATGTTAGCTGGTTTAATTAAACCAAATGAAGGAAAAATTTATTTAGATGATATGGAGATGAATTCCAGCTATTTGGCAAATGCTGTATCGGTTTTGAATCAAAAACCTCATTTGTTTCAT
>NZ_JBPPZG010000156.1:0-9496 GCF_051918545.1 Pseudogracilibacillus amylolyticus (SeqCode)
TTTGCAACGGAAAAAGTGGAGACGAGAATAGCACTTTTCTTAGCTGAACTTATTGATGGTGAAGGAAATGATGGAAACACCATTCAACTCCCAATGAGTAAAAAAGACTTGGCATCCTATTTAGGTACCACACCGGAAACATTAAGTAGACGGCTAGCAGATTTTGAGGCAGAAGGATTAATAAAACAAAAAGGGCAACGTAAAATTACTGTATTGGATTTAGATGGACTGTTGCTTGTGTGAGGTGAAAAAGTATTTGGAGAAATATATAAAAATACGGAGCGATATGTGTACAGTGCGCTACACTCATGGAAATTGAAGGCCGTGGTCTTATGGACTTACCGCACTTGTAGAAACATTTAATTTATCAGCTATATCTTTCGTTGCAGTAGCTCCTTGCTTTATTAATTCTAACAATAACACTTGCTTAGCTGTTAACTGATTGTCTAGCTTATTCTCGAACTTTTTTGCTCCGAATACTCTTAAAAAAGAATAAATATCTTCTGGTATTGTGCTTATACCTTTTTATTCACTGGCTAAAAAGTGACGTCCTTGGACTGCTCTTTCGTTCGCTGAAAACATTTGCAGGAACGCTAGGACTAGCACACCTTATGTGCTGTAAGTGCGGCTAAGGTTTATCCATAAAATTTTTTCGATAAGTTGGAACTCAAATGAATTTTAAAACCTTAATAAACTCAATAATAATAAATTTCAAAATTATATTGACAATTGTGTTTTTTATCTGTAAGATGAATTTAAATATTTTTTTGCACAATTAACTGGTACGGACGTCATGATGTGACGAAAATCTACATTTTATAAAGTAGAAAACGCTAACCACATAAATCTATTGATTCTTGAGAGCGGATACAACAGAAAAGTACCATTAAGTGTCACACATATTTGGAGGGATAAATAATGGTAATGGATGTAAAAAATGGGAAGTATTTATGGAATGCTATCAGGCGTTATGACTCTGGTGCAAGTCCAATGGTCGCAGATCGTGGAGAAGGGGCTTGGTTCTATGATGTAGATGGTAATAAATATTTAGATGGCGTTTCCGGCTTATGGTGTTTGAACCTAGGTCACGGAAATGAGGAAATCGTTGAAGCGGCTTCGGAACAAATGCGTAATCTATCTTACTTTCCGCTGACTTTAAGCCATAAGCCGGCAGTAAACCTTTCAAAGAAAATAAGTGATCTTTTGGGTGGAGGCTATCATACATTTTTTTCTAACAGCGGATCTGAAGCAAATGAAACAGCATTCAAGATTGCAAGACAATACCATATACAAACAGGAAATCCTGGGAAATATAAATTTATTTCGCGCTATAGAGCATATCACGGTTCTACACTTGGTGCATTAAGTGCAACCGCTCAAGCGAATAGAAGAGTGAAATATGATCCAGGTGTGCCGGGTTTCCTACATGTCTACCCACCTTACAGTTACCGTTCCATTTTTGGAGAAGATAAAGAGGAATCAGATTTAAAGGCGGCGCAAATGCTAGATGAAATGATTAACTGGGAAGGGGCAGATTCTGTAGCAGCATTTATTATGGAACCATTCATCTCAGGTGGTGGGGTCATTATTCCATCTTTTAAATATTTACAGAAGGTAGCTAAAATCTGTAAGAAACATAATGTCCTATTAATTATTGATGAAGTAGTTTCTGGGTTTGGTAGAACAGGAGAAATGTTTGGCTTTATGCACTCAGAAGGAGTTCAGCCAGATATGGTGACAATGGCAAAGGGGATTACTAGTGGATATCTTCCATTAGGTGCAACATCTGTACGTGAAGAAATATTTAATGTATTTAAAGAAAAGGGGGAAGATTCTCATTTCAGACATGTATCTACTTTCGGTGGCCACCCAGCATCTTGTGCAGTTGCATTAAAAAATATTGAAATTATCGAAAGGGAAAATATCGTTGATCGGGTACGAACATTAGGGGATTCCATTTTAACTGATTTAAAGCAACTTGAAATGCATCCAAATGTAGGGGAGGTTAGACAGATTGGATTTTTAGTTGGACTTGAAATGGTTGAAGATAAAGAAACTAAAGAATCATTATCAGATCAGGTATTAGCTAATATTCTAACATTCTGTAAAGATAAAGGAGTAATTATTGGCAGAAATGGAGATACCGTTCCAGGGCAAAACAATGTGATTATCGTAGCACCACCGCTTGTTTCTACAGAAGATGATTTACGATTTGTTGTTGATACAGTAAAAGAAGCTATCAATCAATTATAAAACTTAAATATACTTAGGAGGGTTTATTAAAATGAGTACATCACAAGTACAAGATAAAGTGAAGAAAAAAATGAAAATGACACCGAGTGAGGCGATTGTTGAAACATTAGTTGCTGAAGGTGTAACAGAAATGTATGGGATATTAGGTTCTGCTTTTATGGATATGCTCGATCTTTTGCCGACAGCGGGAATCGAATTTATTCCTGTTCGACATGAGCAGAGTTCAGCACATATCGCTGATGCTTATGCGCGCGTCACAGGAAAAGCTGGAGTAGTCATCGGGCAAAACGGCCCCGGTGTTACGAACATGGTAACTTCTGTTGCAGCAGCAAATCATGCACATACACCTATGGTTGTTATTTCTCCATCTGCGGGAACACCGACGATTGGTTGGGATGGATTCCAGGAAGCAGATCAGGTTTCAATTTTTGAATCTATTACGAAAGAAACAGTCCGTGTGACGCACCCGAGCCGGGTAGCAGATACATTAAGAACCGCTTTTCGTATTGCATATGCTGAGCGTGGCCCTGTATTATACGATATTCCACGTGACTATTTCTACGGTGAATTGGAAGATTATATTTTAGAACCACATCAGTACCGGGTTGATGCAAGAGGAACGGGTGATTCGAACCAAATTGAAAAGGCTGTAGAACTGTTGAAGAATGCAAAACGTCCAGCAATTATTTCTGGACGGGGAGTGGTTGATGCAGACGGAATTGATGTAGTAGCAAAAATTGCAGAACATTTAACAGCGCCTGTTGCGGTGTCTTATATGCATAATGATGCTTTCCCACATAGTCATCCATTATCTGTTGGACCAATTGGATATATGGGAGCAAAATCAGCCATGTATGCGTTAAAAGATGCAGATGTTTTACTAGCAATAGGTACGAGACTATCGGTTTTTGGAACGTTGCCAAGTTATGATATTGATTATTTCCCAAAACAAGCAAATATTATTCAAATTGATATTAATCCAAGAAATATTGCTCGGACACATCCAGTAGAGGTAGGAATAATTGGAGATGCCAAAGCGGCAAGTGATGAAATTTATAAATTATTATCAGAGGAAAAAAAGATAAAAGATACAACTCGTCAAGAGGAGATCTCAAAGCTAAAAGCAGATTGGGAAAAAGAAATGGTTGATCTTGCCATGGTGGAAGGAAGTCCAATTAACCCCCGCCGTGCACTACTTGAGGTTAGAAAAGCATTTCCAGAAAATACGATCTTTTCGACAGACATCGGGA
The DNA here is from genome assembly GCF_051918545.1 of Pseudogracilibacillus amylolyticus (SeqCode). Lineage (NCBI taxonomy): Bacteria > Bacillati > Bacillota > Bacilli > Caryophanales > Bacillaceae > Pseudogracilibacillus > Pseudogracilibacillus amylolyticus (SeqCode). The sequence continues at coordinate 3,504 of NZ_JBPPZG010000156.1, forward strand.
ATGTGTCATCTACAGCAAATGCGTACTTAACATTTAACCAAAGTAGACGTCATATAGCAGCACTAACGTTTGGAAATTGTGGTTTCGCCTATCCAGCAGCAATCGGAGCTAAGATCGCAGACCCAGAGGCACCTTCTGTAGCAATCGTTGGTGACGGTGCATGGGGGATGAGTTTACATGAAGTAAGTACCGCCGTAGAACAAAATATTCCTGTAATTGCATGTGTGTTTAACAACGCATCTTGGGGCGCAGAGAAGAAAAACCAAGTTGATTACTATAATGATCGTTTTATCGGATCTAATATCGATGGACCAAATTTTGCGAAAGTGGCAGAATCAATGGGAGCACTTGGATTCACTGTCGAGAAAGCAGAAGAAATTGGACCAACCATTAAAAAAGCATTAGAAGCTAATCGTCCAACAGTCATTAATATTTTAGTCGATGGAACACAACTTGCACCTCCTTTTAGAAAAGATGCTCTGAAAATGCCAACACGTTTCTTAGATAAATACAAACATCTTGACCACGAAGAGTGGAAGGATAAATAAAAGTATAGAGATAACACCTGGAAGAATAACAACATTTTTGAATTTTTCCAGGTGTTTATTATATTTCTCTATTTGAAAGCGATTTCAACAAGGGTGACTCTATTAGGCTGCTGTAATGGTGTTTTGGAAAATAAAAAAATAATTTGGGAGGTTTCAACATGCCAGAGGAAGCAAAGAGGTTTGTAGAAGTACCTGAAGATGGTGAGAGGACGACGCTTGAAAAGACGCTAAAGCCACACTGGGTTTGGGCAATTGCTTTGGGATCTGCAATTGGTTGGGGAGCATTTGTTCAACCAATTAATTGGATGGCTACTGCTGGACCAATGGGTGTCATTATCGGTTTTACGATAGGTGCATTACTCATGATGTTGATTGCTGTCAGTTACGGTGTATTAATAAAAAGTTTTCCTGTTTCAGGAGGAGAGTTCGCCTATGCCTTCCTAAGTCTTGGTCGTACACATGCTTTCATAAGTGGTTGGTTTTTAACCTTGGGTTATGTCTGTATCGTTGCACTAAATGCCTCTGCTTTTGCATTAATGCTTAAATATGTTTTTCCAATTATAATCGAAAATGTTCATTTGTATACGATTGCCGGCTGGGATATTTATGTAATGGAAATCATTGCTGCGACAATCGTTTTGGCTATATTTGGTTATGCAAATATTAAAGGTACGGGGCTTTCTGGGCAGATGCAATTTATTATGTGCTTTGTCATGGTGGCGGCTGTCGTAGGTTTAACACTTTTCGTTGGTGTGCAGCCGGGTGCGGGATTAACAAATGTTCAACCATACTTTCCGACAGATAAAACAGCTTTTGCTGCAATTATTTCTATTGTTGCCATTGCACCTTGGGCGTATGTTGGTTTTGATGCTGTCCCACAAGCTGCGGAGGAATTTGATTTTCCAGCTAGTAAAGCATTTATGCTGATAATTTATGCACTTTTGTTTGCGGCGGCATTGTATAGTTTTATGATTCTGGCGACAGCGATGGTGCGTCCATGGGAAATGGTAGTAGCGGAAAACCATTTATGGGGTACTGGGTTTGTCATTCAAGAATTACTTGGTCCTCTAGGATTAGCGGTACTAGTTGTTGCGCTTTGTATGGGGATTTTTACTGGTCTAAATGGCTTTACGCTTGCTGGTAGTCGATTATTATTTGCGATGGGCCGAGCAAAAATTTTGCCAAGTGCGTTTGAAAAAGTTCACCCAAAATATAAAACACCTTATGTTGCAATAATTTTTACCGTTGTACTGGCAGCTTTTGCTCCGTGGTTTGGAAGAGAAGCACTCGTCTGGGTCGTTGATATGTCATCTATTGGAGTTTCGATTGCTTACTTTTATACATGTTTTACCGCCTACTTTTTATTTAGATGGTCAAAAAAGAATGAAAATTTCGATCCAAAATTACATGTTGTTTCGCCAATAAAGAAAATCATCGCGGGTGCTGGAGCATTAGCAAGCCTCGTCTTTATTGGTCTTTTATTAATTCCTGGTTCTCCTGCATTTTTAGGTATTCAATCGCGAATCGCTTTGCTTATATGGATTGTACTAGGTATTGTGATATACTTTGTGAAACGCAAAGAGTTTAACAGTATAGCACAAAGTAAGTTAAATTATCTTATTTTGGGGAATGAAGAAGTAGTATCGAAAGAATATGAAGAAAAAAATAGTTAAGTGTATAATAAGTGATGAACAATTCTTTGGTTCAAATGACATTGCTCATTTGAACCAAAGATTATTTTTGCCTGGACAGGGACTGCGCTTTCACTTGTCCCATCAAAACCATTTGCACGATTGTTCGTCTCACCGAAAACGTTTGTCGAACGTCAGGACTTGCACGTCTTGTACAACGAAAATGTAACTAAGGCTTTCACTAGAAAGAGTTGGGGGATAAGTCGGTGTTTTTAGAACAATGAGAAGAGGTGAAGGAATGAGTAATTCAGAGAAAGAAAAGGAACAAAACATTATGTCAGCCAAGGAAAAAGAACAAAATGTTATGTTACAATTATTGCCTGGGCTACTGATCTGTTTTATTGTCATGTTTATTGGTATCTATGGAGCCGAATTAATTGGTTATCTGATGATTAAAATTGGACTCTTGTCTCCAGAAAGTAAAACTCCTGTGTCAGGAATATTTGTCGCGATTATCATCGGGATTATTATTCGCAATACAATCGGTTTACATGATGTTTTTTCAAAAGGGATTTCTTTTTCAGTGAAATACGCACTACGGGCTGGAATTGTGTTACTCGGTCTTCGTCTGAGTTTAATTGAAGCATTAAAGCTTGGAGCTTTAGGAATTCCATTAATTGTCGCTTGTATTTCTTCGGGATTATTTTTAACGTTATATTTGACAAATAAAATGAAACAATCTGCCCGCCTAGGGACTTTAATTGCTTGTGGAACAGGTATTTGTGGAGTTACAGCCATTATGGCGACCTCGCCAGTCATCGAAGCAAAAGAGGATGAAATTTCGTATGCGGTTGCCAATATTACAATTTTTGGTTTGACTGGAATGGTGCTCTATCCGTTTTTAGCGAATTTCCTTTTTGCAGATGATCCAATTAAAGCTGGGATGTTTTTAGGAACTGCAATTCATGATACAGCACAGGTAACAGGGGCAGCATTAATTTACAATCAAATCTTTGATATGAGTAAAGTGGTCGATGTAGCAACAGTAACCAAATTAACCCGAAATCTTTTTATAATTGTCATCATACCATTTGTTTCTTATTTATTTTATAAAAATTCAGGTAATGCAACTGCCGAAGAATCGCAAGAGAAAAAGGAATTGCCTAAATGGTATACGTTTGTACCTTTATTTGTGATCGGATTTTTACTTTTTGCATTGTTACGTACATTAGGAGATATAACACTGGAAAATACTCAAGGAGCATTTGGTTTATTTACACAGGATACTTGGGAAAAAATATACTCGTATAGTAGTTCATTTGGAACGACTTACCTGCTTGGAATGGCTATGGCGGGAGTAGGATTATCAACAAATTTTAAGATGTTTAAAGGAATTGGTATTAAGCCTTTTTATATTGGTTTTATAGCAGCCGTGTCTGTTGGAATTGTAAGTGTAACGTTGATATCATTATTAGGTCATTTAGTCGTTATTTAGTCTTCTTGCTTCATTCGAGAAGGTCTTATAAAATTAGAGTAATAAGGGTTATGCGTTGGCGGATCCGTTTTCAAGAGAAAAGAGGGACAATAAGGTGACTTTAAATAAAGATAGTCATACACCATTACATATTCAGCTAAAAGAAGAAATTGAAAGAAAAATCATAAAAGGAGATTTAATTGACCAAATACCGAGTGAACGAGAATTTATGCAAGCATACGATATCAGTCGAAGTACGGTGAGAGAAGCGATTAATGCATTGGTCCGGGAAGGGGTTTTGGTTAAAAAACACGGAAAAGGGACGTTTGTTTCTTTAAAACCAATTCAAAACTGGCTCGGGCATTTAAGTAGTACCACTGAAGTAATTCGTCGTATGGGAATGGAGCCAAGTTCAAAGTTAATTGAATTTCATAAGCTAAAACCTTCAAGATACGTTCAAGATATTACAGGATTTACTGAAGCCTATTATTTGAAACGTTTAAGGTTAGCAAATGATCTTCCACTTGGTATTGAGCAACATTACTACCCTATAGAAATAGGTGAACCACTTGCAGATTACGACTTAAACAAAATTACCTTATACGATGTGTTGGAACAAGAACTTGGGATTCAATTTGCAGAGGCAAATCAAAAAATAACATGTTCCACACTTTCTTCCAAAGATGCTAAATACTTGGAAATTGACGAAGAAACTAGTGTATTAAAGGCAGAACGTATTATAAAGGATCAGGCTGATTTGATAATCGAGTATGAAGAAGCTTATTATCGTAGTGATCTATATGCGTTTGAAATTAATTTATCAAGAAAATTTGGATAAGCGGGATGGTCGAAAAGCCAAACCGTTTTTTTTTATGAAATATTAATCAGCAAAATTTTATAAGCTTTATCATCTGTATCGTTGTATTTATTTATCACAACTATGATATTCTATAGTAGTATGGGAGGTATTAACAGTGAAGAAATTTACATTATTCACATTATTTATTTTAATATTAGCGGCTTGTAACTCACCTCAGGAGTCAAGCGAAAATGAACAAGCAAACGAAATAGAAACAGAAGAGGCAGTGGATGAAGCGGATCAGGAAGAGGAAGAAGAAAAAGAAGAGCCAACTCAAGCAGACGAAGAAGAAGAAAAGGAAAATGCCGAAGAAAAATCTGAACCGACAGAGGATGAAGGTGAAATGTCAGCAGAAGAAGAGGAAGAACAAGATACTGCAATAGAATCTAATGATGAAAATGAAAAGGACAAGCATCAAGAGATTGTTGACTTAGCTTATGATATATTTGATGCGCAAAATGATAATGACTACGATTTTCTTCAGTCAGTCATCTCAAAGGGTACAAAGCTTGATAAAAAAAATAATAAATTCAACTTCGAAAATGTCACTTACCCACATGAACAAGAATTTCTTTCAGATGATGATTTAGGAGAATTGGAATTTCGTTATACACATGAGGATAGTGCGGACTCCGTTATTGTTGGATTTGGTGCCATTGATTACGAAAACGAATCAAGTTTTGTAATCGATTTTGAATTTATAAAAGAAGACGGAAAATGGAAAATGAATGATATGGATATTAATAAGTGAGATATAAAATAATTTGCAAATGTATTTACTAGATTGCTGATACTTTACTAATAATGCGTGTTCAAAAAGGAGGATAAAAGTGTCATTTTTACCGGACTTTTTGAACATCTCCTAATAGTTACCTAAATTATTCACAGAAATATGTTCCGTCATGCTTAGGATAAAATTCCTACATTAGGCGGAATTTTTTATTTCCGACAAGCTCAGCCTACCGACGAAAGGGGAATAAAGGTGAATATCTAAACTCCCTAATACTATCAAGGTTTATTTATCTATTTCACGATGCAAAAGTTGAGAAAATTTATTGGAAAATGATAAAAGTTAATTAGATATTTTTATCTTAATTGATAACTTTTTCATATATGACACATTAACTATAAATGTGTCATACTGAATCGGCTACCAAATATATTACTTGCTGGTGCAGTAAATAAAATGTGTGGTATTGAAATATTTTTTGCTAAAGGATGCTTTTTGGTGTTCCTTTTGCATGGGTTTTCATTTTTCTCGTTTGGTTTTATTTAGTGAAGATGGCGTTTCCACTGAAATTAAAAACATTACCTGATGGACTAGCTATAGCAGCCGGATTTGTTGCGACTGGACTATCTGACTGGTTTGGTAGTCAGTTGTCAGGATTACAGATTTTCCGAACGGGAAAGCCCACTGTCTTTAGAGGTGGGATGAAAGTGAGGTCAAATACGGAGTGGTACAAAAAACGAAGGTTTGTACC
>NZ_JBPPZG010000157.1:0-9413 GCF_051918545.1 Pseudogracilibacillus amylolyticus (SeqCode)
ACACAGGACGTGTCGGTATTTAGTCGAAGTTCCCCTAACGTAGTGTCATTTTTACCGGACTTTTTGAACATCCTCTATTAATGAAACAAGTAATATTTAGTCTGGAAGGAGTTTTGAGAAGGATGGCTAATTTAACAAGAGACTTTTTTATCGCATTATCTAATAATAAGTTTTTAAATAATAGTGCTAAAAAATGGGGGTACAGTTTGGGCGCTGAACAGTTTGTTGCCGGAACTGATATTGACAGTGTGATGAAATCAGTAAAGCGACTAAATGATAAGGGAATTAGCTGTACAGTTGATAATTTAGGTGAATTTGTTACGGAGAAAGCGGAATCAACTGCAGCTAAAAATAAAATTATCGAAGTAGTTGAACGCATTCATAAAGAACAAGTAGATTGCCATGTATCAGTCAAATTGACACAGCTTGGTTTAGATATTAATGAGGAATTTTGTTTAGAAAACATGCGTGAAATTGTTGGTACTGCAGATAAATATAATATTTTCATTAATATCGATACAGAAGATTATGGACATTATGCCCCAACAATGCGAGTGTTAAATGAACTATTAAAAGATTATAAAAATGTTGGAACAGTAATTCAGTCTTATTTTTATCATGCCGAAGAAGATATGGACAAGCTAAACGATGTACGACTCCGAATTGTAAAAGGGGCTTATAAAGAGAGTGAAGAAGTTGCGTATCAGTCTAAAGAAGATATCGATCGAAACTTTTTAAAGCTTGCAAAGAAAAGACTTAAAGGAAATGCTTTTACATCTATTGCGACGCACGATCATAACATTATTAATGAACTTAAACTGTTTGTTGAAAAAGAAGGAATTGACAAGAATAACTTTGAATTTCAAATGCTTTACGGTTTCCGTACAGATATGCAGGAATCATTAGCTAATGAAGGGTATCTATTCTGTACTTATCTGCCATTTGGCGATGAGTGGTACGGTTATTTCATGCGGCGGTTAGCTGAACGACCACAAAATATTAACTTAATCTTAAAAGATAAGCTCTATACATCCGATAATAAATTGAAAAAAACTCCAATCATTGTAGGAGCAGCATCACTTGCAACTATCGCATACTTATTCACTAGAAGAAAAAAATAAAACATTAATTAAAAGCCTCCAATGTTATCTGGAGGCTTTTCCTATGTACCTTAACGCTAGATTTTCATTTCGCTACAGTTTTCATCCACTCAATTTGCGATTTAACCGTGTATAGTTGGATTTGTTCAAAGGGCCAGGATCGCTACATAACCACGGATGAAGACATTATCCACGAATACATTTTATCCAGGATAGTTTGATTTTATCCACGAGAGCCACAAAAAAATCAAGAACCCCCTTAAAACTGCAAATTAAAAACTCCCTCATATCCTATAAACATGGGGAGCTACTAGCCGTTATTGATCATCTTCATATATACTTTTAAAGCCCAGACCTAAACTAATTTCCAAAGCATGATTGATTTTTTTCATTGTATCTGTATCTAATTTCGTTATCTTATCTGTAAGCCTTTGTTTATCTAGCGTTCTGATCTGCTCCAATAAAATAACCGAATCACGTTCAAACCCATGTTTTTCAGCTTTAATTTCAACATGGGTTGGTAGCTTTGCTTTTTGTATTTGGGCGGTAATCGCAGCAACGATAACGGTTGGACTGAACCTATTTCCGATATCGTTTTGGATGACCAACACTGGCCGCACTCCTCCCTGCTCAGAGCCTACAACAGGCGAGAGGTCAGCGAAATAGACTTCGCCCCTTTGTACGATCAAATCGCTACACCCCGATCACTAAGCGGTCTGAGGTAATTTTAGCCTCCTCTTCAGCTAAAAATGCTTCTGAACAAAGATTTAAATTGATTCTTGCCATTTCCTCGTAGCCTTTTTGCATCGACTCGTGAAGCTGACGAATCTCCTTTTTATACTGGACATAATTTTTTGTCGCTTGATAAATTAAATCATTAATATCCTTATTCTCTTGCTTTGCCATTCCATCCACCTCAATGAATAGATTTTTTGGTAATCTGACTAAGACTTCCTCTAATCTGTCTGGCAACCCCATACACCTCCGCCGATAGTTAAACGACCTATAAAATTCTTATTTAATAGTACCATTTTAGCTATCATTTTGCAAAAGGAAATTTAAAAAATTGCAGTTTAAGTAAATCCATTATTATACATACTCATAAAATTCATATATATTACACTATTGACTCTGTGAAAATAATATCGGTATAATTTCAATTAATTATACATAAATTCTTGCGATACGATCCGTGAGCATACATGGTATTTCATAGTTTATTGTTTCCAAATAATTCGCTACATCGTCCATCTCTATCATCACACCATTATCTTCACCAATAAGGGTTACTTTTTGGCCTACCTCATACTGCTTGTCTAATTTTATCATCATAAGATCCATACATATCCTACCAACAATTGGCATCTTCTTGCCATCCACTAAAACATAAAACCCTTGCAATGCCCTTCGCCAACCATCTCCATACCCGATTGGTACTGTACCAATCCATGCATCCTCATCAGCAGTAAATGTTGCCCCATAACTAACAGATTCGCCTGCGCTTACTTTTTTAACTTGAATCAATTCGCTATAAAGAGAAAAAGCTTGTTTTAATGTAACATTCTCCATCCCCCTAATATCTGCAGACGGATAAAGACCATACATGGATACTCCAAATCGAGTATATTGAAGCATTTTTTCAGAATACTGAATTCCAGCAGCACTATTTCCAATATGCGTTATAATTGGATGAGGATATAACGATGTCAGTGTCTCAAGCATCTCTTCGTAACGCTTGCGCTGTTTTTCATATAATTCTGAGCCAATTTCATCTGCGGTTGCAAAGTGCGTGTATGCACCAGTGAGTCGAACGTTCTCCATTCCTTTGACCATATTGATAATTTCTTTCAATTGATCGTTTGTAACTATTCCCGTTCTGTTCATCCCTGTTTCAAATTCAATATGCAGTGATAAGATTTTATCAAAACTTTCATTCTTTATAGATTCTAACCAGTCGAGTTGAAAAACTGAAAGCGTAATTCCTAAATTTGCAGCAACATGTGCATATGCTGGAGGTACTCGACCGATAACTAGAATCGGTTCTTCAATACCATGTTCGCGTAATTTTACCGCTTCTTCTAGAATGGCTACCATTAAAAAATCTACTCCCGCATGTAAAGCTGTCTTAGCAACTTTAACACTTCCATGTCCATAGCCATTCGCTTTTACAACTCCCATAACTTTTCGGTTTTCTGGCAGTAAATTTTTCAGTTGCTGTATATTATATCCAATTGCATCTAAATTTATTTCTGCCCAAGTGTTTCGGTACCTATTCATATGCTCGCTCCTTTCATTTCAATAATTATAATATGTTTAAACAACAATCTTAACTTGAATTTTACGCTAATCATTCATGTATTTCAACTGGTGTAAGCGTTTCCTTTACTGTAATAATAATTAAAGGAGCAGACTCTGGACACTAGAGACTGCTCCGTACCATTATTTTATTTCCTCACCTTGGATAGATGATGCAACTTCGATTAATTCTTCTATTGTCATATCATCACTTGCTAAATAAAAATCCGTACCATTATAGTTCCACTCAATTGTATTATTCGTTAATGCACCGATACTATAGCCTAAATTTACAACATCTCCAGTTACTTCTTCGATCATTTCTCCACCAGATGTTGGTACCGAAGTAACTTTTTCTTGGATAAGCGTAAAATTACGATCACCTTTAAATGTCATGATCACCCGCTCACCGTCATCCAAAGATACTTCCTGCTTTTCAACTAATTCGGCTCCTAATGTCTTAAGCGGGAACATAACCGCAAGTTCCATTTCCTCCATATTAGACACGGACATGTCATTCATTGTACTCTCTATAATACTCTCTCGATCGAAATCATCTTTTGCAAAATTTGGATTTAGATCAATTGTGTCAAATGCGACTTCAACAAGGACATTCTTATCTTTATCCATTATTTTTACACCAGTAGGCGTATAGCTCTTTTTATCAAAGTATACTTCTTGATATGGTAAATTTGTTGAATTCTGATAGTTTGTCTTTGTTAAAAAAACATAATGTGTTTCACTTTCTGTAAAAGTAGCATCGTTATCAGCAAGCACATCATTTACAAGTGATTGATACAAGTAAGGTTGACTACTGTTTTCTGGCCAATCTGTTTGAAACTTAAAACTCTTTTTAAGTGCTGGTGTTAATACGAAAACTCCTTCATTATTTTTTAAAATAACTTGACCGCCTTCTTCTTCTTCATTTTCCAATCCAACTCGATAAAAATCTTCTTGTCCCTTTTTAAACCAAACATCAACAGCATAGCTTCGTTCTTCTTGTCCTGTTTTCATCGTCATTTCTGCTTTTGCTTTATAGCCACTTATGTCCTCTAAAGTCCCGTCAATTTTTTTAATGACATTTTCTTGTGACTTGCCTCCACAACCAGCAGCAATTAATAAGAGTAGTCCGATAAAAATTAAGAACGAAAAATTCCTTTTATTTTTTGTCATACACCTATCCCCTTTGTCTCATTTTCGTTAAAGGAATTTCCTGTTTTTACAAACAGTAACGCCTTCTCACCTGCACTAAACTATATGAGACAAGTTTTCAATTTATGCAAAAGTATTTGTTTGCTTTTTGAAAACTGTTAGAGTTAATTGGTGATGACAACTTGAGCAACAGCATATTGTTTACTATGGCTAATGGAAATATATATTTTATTAGAGTCGTATTCCGGAGCAGTAAGAATTGGCGCTCCTTCAGGTCCAGGTAAAATTTCTATATGTTGAAAACTCAATTTACCTATGCCTTTTCCGGTCGCTTTTGCAAACGCCTCTTTTGCTGCAAAGCGTCCTGCTAAAAATTCAAGTTTCCTCTGCTCTTTTTTAAAACTAATATATCTTTCTTTTTCATTATTAGTTAAGATCCGGTCAATAAAACGTTTGTTTCGAAGCACTGCTTTTTGAATTCGTTGTAATTCGATAATATCGATTCCGATTCCACTAATCATTTTTCATTTACCTTTCAATACCTTTCTACATATGCAAAAATATTTATTCTTCTTTATAGTAATCATTATACATGACTTCAAGTATTAGAAGGTTTATATTATAAATCAAAGTTATTTTTCTCGGGAGGATGTTATGTTTATACGTACAGAACGAAGTGTTCAAGAATTTATGCGCTTTTACCCTGTCATATCAACTATCGTCATAATAAATCTTCTTTTATGGTTAGTAATAGATATATTACAGTTACCGATCGGTTATACAATTTATAATTGGGGGATTGGCCATAATCTTTCCGTTTATCATGGTGATTATTGGCGTCTTATTACCCCGATGTTTCTTCATAGCGGAATTGGCCATGTTGTATTTAACTGTTTCGCTCTCGTATTATTCGGTCCGGCATTAGAGCAAATGCTCGGTAAGATAAAATTTATTTTCGCATATTTTTTCACAGGGATCGCTGGAAATTTAGGGACTTTTGTAATCGACCCAATTTCCATCACTCCACATTTAGGCGCATCGGGAGCGATATACGGTTTATTCGGTATTTATATGTTTATGGTTTTGTTTCGCAAAGATTTAATTGATCCTGGTAATGCACAAATCGTCAAGATTATTTTTTTCATCGGATTGTTGATGACTTTTATTCAACCAAACATCAATATCGCCGCCCATATCTTTGGGTTTATTGGTGGGTTTGCAATTGCCCCAATTATTTTAACGAATACTCGTCCGTTTTCCATGGCAAGAAATCGTCCCCGGTACCGAGGTAATACAGATGATGTTCAGTTTAATCCAAATAGATGGAATAAACGACGTATTATCCCCGTTAAAGTTCGGAAAAATATATTTTGGATAATTTTCGGTATACTCGTTCTATTAGGATTGTTCAGCCGCTTCTTTTAGCAATTACTTACTTTGGCGATTTAACAAACTTTTGCTAGAATAGTTAAAGAGGATGTTCAAAAAGTCCGGTAAAAATGACACTTTTTATCCTCCTTTTGTGAACACGTACTTAAAAGGAGTTAATAACTACAAATCAATACTATAAAAGAAGCGGTGGTGAATAATTATTGTTCGGTTATTTACTTGAACATCATTCTTTCTATGCACTGTTTAAGTTGCACTGGATTATTATTTTTGTAGCTGTCTCTTATTTTTATATTAAAAAATTAATCTATTCGCCGCTTTATCCTATATCGCGAGGTCAAAAATATTATTTTTTCATTGGAATCATCCTACTATTTTTCGTAAAAGCGACACCATTGGATATCATTTCTACTCATTATTTATTCAGTGCACATGTTTTACAATTATCTATCGTATTTTTTATCGCAATTCCTTTACTCATATTAAGTTTACCGGTGGATTTTCTACGTCAATATATTTGGAATCATCGTACAAAATTTGTGCTTAAAATCCTAGCACATCCGTGGCTAACATTAATTACCTTTAATGGTTTACTAACAATTTACTTAATTCCAGCAGTATTTAACATCGTTCATGCAAATATTTTCTTATCCTTTATTGCCCAAGCAATATTATTTGGTAGTGCTGTTTTTATGTGGTGGGTTATCATTAATCCCGTACCAGAAATAAAAGGGCTCGACTATTTGCTTCGTGCCCTGTATATATTTTTAGCATCCATTGCATTATTTCCAATCGGATTCTATTATGTAATTATACAGCACGCCCACTTCCCAGCCTATATTCCTTTAGAACGAGAAATAATTCATGCACTTACCTCTGTGTATGATCAACAGCTTGCAGGGGGAATATTAAAGATACTGCAATTAGCAAGTTATTCTTTTGCTTTATTATTTATGTTATTTAAATGGGGAAAACAAGAAGAGGCAAAAGAAGGTAGTGTTGATGAGGAGAATATCCGCTATGCCAGAGGTGTAGTCATCCATTTGAATAAAGATAAAAAGTAATAAGAAGCCAAGTTTTAAGGCTTCTTATTTTTCTTGTTCAAATGTATAGCTGCACTCGGCATTATTTTAAGTGACTCAGCATTTTTCCGAGACACTCTGCATAATTTCGAGCGACTAAGCATCTTTCTGAGACACTCAGCATTATTTCGAGCGACTTAGCATTTTTCCGAGACACTCTGCATGATTTCGAGCGACTAAGCATCTTTCTGGGACACTCAGCATGATTTCCAGCGACTTAGCATTTTTCCGAGACACTCTGCATGAGTTCGAGTGACTGAGCATCTTTCCGAGACACTCAGCATGAGTTCTGAGCGACTTAGCATTTTTCCGAGACACTCTGCATGAGTTCGAGCGACTAAGCATCTTTCCGAGACACTCTGCATGAGTTCCAGCGACTAAGCATCTTTCTAAGACACTCTGCATGAGTTCGAGCGACTTAGCATCTTTCTAAGACACTCAGCATGATTTCTGAGCGACTAAGCATCTTTCCGAGACACTCTGCATGAGTTCGAGCGACTAAGCATCTTTCTGAGACACTCAGCATGATTTCGGGTGACTAAGCATTTGCTCAAGCCATTCAGCATTAATTCTAGCGACAATTTTACTTTCACATTCGTTCGATTATTGTTGCATTCGCCATTCCCATTCCTTCACATATTGCGAGTAGTCCATATTTTCCTTCTATCCGTTCTAATTCATGAAGTAGAGAAACAAGTAACTTTGTCCCAGTTGCGCCAAGTGGATGCCCTAATGCAATTGCTCCCCCATTAACATTTAATTTATCAGGATCAGCTTGTAAATCGTGTAGCCAAGCAAGTGGTATAGGTGCAAAAGCTTCGTTTACTTCATAACGATCTATATCATCGAGTGTCAGACCGGCCTTTTTTAATACTTGTCGCGTCGCCTCAATTGGCCCTGTTAACATTAATGTCGGGTCAGAACCAACCACCGTACGAGCGACAATTTTTGCTCGTGGCTTTAATCCCAATGCATCTGCTTTTTCACGGGACATTAAAAGAACAGCACTTGCACCATCACTCATCTGGCTCGCATTTCCTGCAGTTATTTTTCCATCTTCTTTAAATACGGCTGGAAGGTTACCTAATATTTCTAATGATGTTTCCGCTCTTGGACCTTCATCAATAGAAACAGTGCGCATCTCCCCATTTTCTCCTTTTACATCAACAGGAACGATCTCATCATTGTATCTACCTTTTTCAATCGCTTCCAGTGCTAACGTATGGCTTTTTAACGAAAATTCATCGAGCTCTTGTCTTGAGAATCCCCATTTATCCGCGATCATTTCCGCTGAAATTCCTTGATTCACAATTTGGTGTTTCGAAGTAAGTTTTTCACTTGGTTTTGTATCTCCCACATTTGCAAACATTGGTGATCTAGTCATACTTTCAACGCCACCGGCAATGACAACATCCATATCACCGGAAAGAATTGCTTGTGCACCGAAATGAACCGCCTGTTGACTTGAGCCACATTGACGATCAATTGTCACACCAGGAACATGTACTGGAAAACCTGCAATAAGTGCAGAAGTTCGCGCAACATTCATCGCCTGTTCATTCACTTGCGTCACACAGCCGGCAATAACATCTTCCACATCACTTTTATCAATACGTGCACGACGTACTAGTTCTTCTAAAACTACCGCAAATAAATCATCGGCCCGGTAAGAACTAAATGCTCCTTTTCTTCTTCCAACAGCCGTTCTGCATCCTTCTACGATAACAACTTCTCGCATCGTCACACCCCTTTTTCTATTCTACCATTATTATACATCTACTACTTCTTTTCTGAAACGATTTTCCGTAAACATTTAACGCTTCATATTAGAAAACTTTGCTTATTCACAAAAGAAAACACGTCGACTGGCAAGCCGTTATGGCGGTGACTCGGCGATTGTTGCACTTATGGAAATAAGTTAAAAACTTGTACCTAACCTATACGGCAAGAAATAAAGTTGCACTTAGGCGTGTCGAGAAAAGTTTTTTATTTACCTACCAAAAAAGAACCTTAACATTAAAGGTTCCTTTCACTAAGTAATTGTTTTATTTAATTTAAATCTGTCAACAGGAAGTCTGCATAATAATGTAACAAATATGATTAACAAAGCGATAGCTAAAAGTAGCATTGGTAGCCAATTATTAAATAGAAATAACAACAATACGATTATAAAAGCTATGAAAATACAACTAGTTGTAATCACTTCTATCTTTAATACTTTTTTCCCTTTTTCAATATACCTCTCTAGCATATATTCTGACTGAAAAACTTCCTTTTTTTCTTCATAAGCGAATTTATAGAAATACAGCCCAAAAGCGATGCTTAAAACACCAATAACAAATAGTAAGATGACACTTAACGTATTTATTGGATAATAAACATCCTTTAAAATTCG
>NZ_JBPPZG010000158.1:0-9371 GCF_051918545.1 Pseudogracilibacillus amylolyticus (SeqCode)
TCTGCCTACGCTATTTTGAATTAACAAATTATAGAATTTCCTTTTGTCCAACAAATCTATCCCAGCGGAGGAAATACACGGAGACTCCTGTGGGAGGACAGGCCTAGGTGAGACTACGCAGGAGCGTAGCGACGAGGAGGCTCAACAGCCGCCCACGGAAAGCGTAGTGTATTTCCGTAGCGGTATTCTACTTTGTACTTCGTTTTTATTTCCAAGATAGAAATCAACGCTACTGTTACTAGTTTTTAAATTTTCACTACTGCACAGTATCCTTCAACTGCATTGCACAGCGATCAACTGTTAACGATATGCTAAAATGAAAAAATTTCACGGTGTGATTAGTACTGGCAAATATTTTTATGGTTTATCATTTGAATTTGCCCTATTTTTACGATATTATTTTATAATGGAGATTAAGGATTGGAGGGTTACTCTTTATGAAAAGTCGTTTTGCAATTATATTAGCGGCAGGACAAGGAACTAGAATGAAATCCAAATTATATAAAGTACTTCATCCAATTTTAGGTCGTCCGATGATTCAATATGTTATTGAAGCGCTAAAACCGGCTAAAGTTGAAAAGTTAGTAACCGTTATAGGTCATGGCGCAGAGAAAGTTAAATCAGTAATAGGAAATGAGAGTCAATTTGTTTTACAGGAAGAACAACTTGGTACAGCCCACGCTGTTATGCAAGCTGAAAAGATATTAGAAAATAAATCCGGTACAACCATAGTAGTTTGTGGAGATACACCTTTAATAACGGCTGAAACTTTTGATGAATTGTTTGAATATCATGAACGTTCAGGAGCAAAAGCTACAGTCCTTACAACTAATATTACTGACCCTACCGGATACGGGCGAGTAATTCGTGGCGAGTCAGGAGATGTGGAAAGGATTGTCGAGCATAAAGATGCAAGTGATGAAGAAAAAACGGTAAAAGAAATAAATACTGGAACGTATTGTTTTGATAATGAAGCTTTATTTTCTGCTTTAAAAAAAGTGAATAACGACAATGCTCAACAGGAATATTATTTACCAGATGTAATTGAAATTTTAAAGTCACAAAATGAAAAAGTATCTGCATTTATCACAGAAGACGATAAAGAAACAATTGGGATAAATGATCGTATTGCTTTATCACATGCTGAAAATATAATGAAAATTCGTATAAATGAAAAGCATCTTAAAAATGGCGTTACCATTATGGATCCAAATAATACATATATTGGACCTGATGTGACAATAGAACAAGATGTTGTAGTATATCCTGGTTCGATGTTAATGGGAGATACTCATATTGAAACGAATACCATTATTGGTCCGAACACTGAAATAGAAAATTGTACAATTGGTCAAGATACTGTTATTAAACAAAGTGTTTTGAAAGACAGTAACATAGGAAGAGAAGCAAATATTGGACCGTTTGCTCATATCCGTCCAGAGACCACAGTCGGAAATGAAGTAAGAGTAGGGAATTTTGTTGAACTTAAAAAAACTGTCATTGGTGACAATACAAAAGTACCACATTTAAGTTATATTGGTGATGCTAATCTTGGCAAAGGTATCAATATTGGTTGTGGCACAATCACGGTCAACTACGACGGTACAGACAAGCATGTAACAACTATTGAAGATAATGCATTTATAGGTTGTAACTCGAATTTAGTTGCACCTGTTATAATCAAAAAAGGTTCTTACGTAGCGGCGGGATCAACGATTACAGATGATGTACCGATAGATTCTTTAGCTATTGCAAGATCCAGACAAACAAATAAAGAAGGCTATGTTGCTAATTTGAAAAAATAATTTTACTGGAGGGCTTCATTCATGTCATCAGGGTATAACGATAAATCTTTGCAATTATTTACACTTAATTCTAATAAAAAGTTGGCTGAAGCAATTGCAAAGCATATCGGTGTTCCTTTAGGGAAATGTAGTGTATCAAAGTTCAGTGACGGTGAGACGCAGATTAATATTGAAGAAAGTGTTCGTGGATGCGATGTATATGTAATTCAATCGTTGTCTGAACCTGTAAATGATAATATTATGGAACTATTGATTTTGACAGATGCTTTAAAACGTGCATCTGCTAGAACAATTAATATCGTTCTTCCATATTACGGCTATGCTAGACAAGACCGTAAAGCGCGCTCAAGAGAACCAATTACCGCGAAATTGGTCGCAAATTTATTGGAAACAACTGGTGCAGATCGTGTTTTAACATTAGATTTGCATGCACCACAAATTCAAGGCTTTTTTGATGTACCAATTGATCATTTACAAGGAGTACCGATATTGTCAGAGTATATAAAAGAGAAAAACTTGGATGACATTGTTGTTGTATCCCCTGATCATGGAGGAGTTATTCGAGCTAGAAGAATGGCAGATCGCTTGAAAGCCCCGATTGGTATCATTGATAAACGTCGCCCAAAACCAAATGTTGCAGAAGTGATGAATATTATTGGTGAGATCGAAGGCAAAACAGCTATTATCATCGATGATATTATTGACACAGCAGGCACAATACAGCTAGCAGCAGACGCTTTGGTTGAAAAGGGAGCGAAAGCAGTTTATGCTTGTGCTACCCACCCCGTTCTTTCAGGGCCTGCTATTGAACGAATAGAGAATTCTCGTATTGAGGAACTCGTTGTAACAAATACAATCGAACTACCAGAAGAGAAGAAAATCAACAAAATTACGCAATTATCAGTTGCTCCTCTCATTGGAGAAGCAATTGTGCGGATACATGAACATAAATCAGTAAGTATTTTATTTGATTAAAATTAATAATTTGGAGGAAAAAGGAATGGCTATAAGTTTAAAGGCAAAAAATCGTGATAATTTTACTAGAGCAACAACTAGTCAATTGAGAAGAGAAGGATTTGTCCCTGCTGTAGTATACGGGAAAGGTAAAGATACGAAAACAGTTAGTGTTGATAATGTTGAGTTATTAAAAACGGTCCGTGATGAAGGACGAAACGCAATTATTTCATTGGACATCGAAAATGGTGATTCAGTTGATGTAATGTTACATGAGTACCAAACAGACCCTGTTAAAGGTGAAGTAATTCATGTTGACTTTTACGTAGTAGATATGAAAGAAGAAATGGATGTTGAGGTTGCGCTTCGATTGGAAGGTGAAGCTGCTGGTACTAAAGAAGGTGGAGTTTTACAACAGCCGTTATACGAATTACAAGTTCGTGCAAAACCAAGAGATATTCCAGAAGAGATTACTGCAGATGTGTCCAATTTAGAAATTGGTGATACTTTAGCTGTTAGCGACTTACCAGCTTCAGATAAATATGAATTTTTAGATGACCCAGAAACAACTATTGCAGTTGTATTAGCGCCTGAAACTGAAGAAGAAGAAACTGATGGAGATGTTGATTTTAGTGCTGAGCCTGAATTAGTAGGTGCAGATGAGGAGAAAGAAAACGAAGAAGAGTAATTTCTTTGGCAGATAAGAAAGTGCAACACTTTCTTGACTCGCTCACTGGCTAAAAGCTCGGGCGTCCTGTGCGTCGTAAGGGCAACTCATACTCTCGCCAAGGTTTTGCGATAAGCCAGGTTTTCTAAGGTTAATAATGTATGTAGTAACCCTCCTAATAAGAGAATTCTTGTTAGGGGGGCTTATTACATTACAGAAGATAGAGGGTAATAATAAATGAAATGTATAATTGGTTTAGGTAATCCAGGAAAAAAATATGAAAAGACACGACATAATATTGGGTTTATCGTGTTGGATGAATTAAGTCGACAGCATGCTTTTTCATTTGATAAAAATAAATTTAAGTGCGAATACCATATTGATTTTATTCAGGATCAAAAAGTATTATTCATTAAGCCACAGACGTTTATGAATCTATCCGGCGAGGGGGTAAGACCTTTACTGGACTACTACAATGTAGATTATGAAAATGCGCTTGTTATCTATGATGATTTAGACTTACCAACAGGTAAAATACGCTTGAGGGAAAAAGGTGGACATGGAGGCCATAACGGAATCAGATCGTTAATTGAGCATTTAGGAACAAAGGAATTTAAAAGACTAAGAATAGGTATCGGAAGACCAGTAGACGCCACGCCGATTGTTAATTATGTTCTTAAACCTTTTTCAAAACATGAAGAAAAAGAAGTATCATCTGCAATCGATGCATCAGTAAAAGCATGTGACATGTGGATGAATCAATCATTTTCCGAAGTGATGAATGCATATAATAAATAAGTAATCTCTTCTTTCATGATGAATAAAATTACCTGATAAGGATAAACTTTAGTATGTATACTATCGTTTTGATATCAGGAGGTTGACAATTCATGTCTATTGTTTATAAATGTAGACATTGTGGGCATACAATTGGAAAAATAGAACAACAAATTGTAACGACATCGATGTTAGGCTGGGATCAATTAACCCCACAAGATAAGCAAAGAATGATACAATATAAAGAAAATGGAGATGTCCATATAAAATCAATATGTGAGAATTGTGAGGATTCACTTGGACAACATCCTGATTACTATGAATTAGAGTACTTTCTACAATAGATAATAGCGCATGAAAGGCTTTGGTAGGAACCAAAGCATTTTTGCGCTTTTTCTGCTGACTGTCACTATCAGCTTAATATAAAACAGGAATGCTAGATTTTTTAACAGATAAGAAAATCGCTCACTGGCTAAAAGCTCGGGCGTCCTGTGCGTCGTAAGGGCAACTCATACTCTCGCCAAAGCTTGGGCGAGAAGCCAAGTTTTTTCTAAAAAGGAAATAGGACATAATATGGGGGTTTTGCGAATGAAGGAAATTTATCACTTTTTAAAAGATAAGGAAGATATACAATCAATTATTGATGGGATATCTAGCGGATTAAAGGAACAACTTGTTGCGGGCTTAACCGGAACGGCAAGAAGTTTATTCATTTCGACGATTAATCAAGCTCATAACAAGAAAACATTAATTATTACACATCAACTAATCCATGCACAAAATCTATATGACGATTTAATTGAATTTTCTAAAAACCCCAATATATTTTTATACCCAGTTAATGAATTAATTGCTTCGGAAATGGCAATTGCTAGTCCAGAACTTAAAGCTGAACGGATTAGATCACTAACTAACTGGCTTCAAGAAGACTCAGCTATTTTAATAGCACCTATTGCAGCATTAAAACGAATATTGCCTCCCGTAAATTATTGGAAAAAGTATCAACTATCATTTATAGAAGCAGGGATTGTTCCCATTGACGAATATATGGCAACTTTGGTTGATATGGGATATGAAAGAGTTGATATGGTTACTGCTCCAGCTGAATTTAGTGTTCGTGGTGGAATCATTGATATTTATCCGGTAACAGAGCAACACCCGATTCGAATTGAACTTTTTGATGATGAAGTAGATTCTATACGTTACTTTGATGCAGATACACAGAGGTCATTAGATCGTCTAACGGAAATATCAGTTGGGCCGGCAAAAGAATTGTTATTGTCGAAAGAAGACAAGGTAAAAGGCGCCGAACGTTTAGAGAAGTCTTTGGCTACTACATTGAAAAAAATGAAAGCATCAAAGGAAAAAGAAGCGATAATTCAGTCGGTAGAACATGATATAAGCCAATTAAAAGATGCAGAAGATTTTCAAGATATGTACAAATATAGTGAATTTTATTATGAAGATCTTAATAGTTTGTTAGATTATCTTCCGAATGATGGACTTATTATCTGTGATGAGATGAGCAGAATTCAAGAATCTGCACAAAATTTAGATAAAGAAGAGTCGGAATTCATCCAATCATTATTGGAACAATCTAAAGTATTACCAAACACGAGGTTTTCTTTTGATTGGAACCAATTAAGGGAGAAAATGACAAAGCAACGAATTTATATGTCCGTATTTTTAAGACATATCCCAAGCACCCAACCAGAGAATATTGTCAATTTATCTACGCGGGTGATGCAAGAGTTTCACGGGCAAATGCCACTGTTTAAAAATGAACTAACGAGATGGGAAAAGGGCGATTATTCTATCGTAATTTTAACTGAAAATATGCAGCGTGCTGAAAAAGTACAATCTATTCTGCATGATTACGGAATGGAAATCCCAATAAAAGAAAGCATTGAATTACCCACAAATACACCGATAATTTCAGTTGGAAATATTAGTGCAGGAATGGAGTTACCTTTACATCGGCTTGCAATCATAACTGAAAATGAGTTATTTAAGAAAAAACAAAGTCGTCCCCGAAAAAGACAAGCAATTTCTAACGCTGAAAGAATAAAAAATTATCAGGAGTTAAAGATTGGGGACTATGTCGTTCATCGAAACCACGGAATAGGAAAGTATATAGGTGTTGAAACATTACAAGTAAATAACTTGCATAAAGATTATATGCTCATCAAGTATTCAGGCGATGACAAACTTTATGTTCCAATTGATCAGATTGACCTTGTACAAAAATACGTTGGCTCGGAAGGGAAAGAACCTAGGCTTTATAAATTAGGTGGAACGGAATGGGCGAAAGTAAAAAGGAAAGTTCAATCGACAGTTGAAGATATAGCAGATGATTTAATTAAATTGTATGCAGAAAGACAAGCACAAAAAGGATATGCATTTGAAAAAGACACGGAATTACAACAAGAGTTTGAACATGCTTTTCCATACCAGGAAACGGAAGACCAAATTAGATGTGTAGAAGAAATAAAAACAGATATGGAAGCTTCAAGACCAATGGACAGGCTTCTATGTGGAGATGTAGGTTACGGGAAAACCGAAGTTGCTATCCGTGCTATTTTTAAAGCCGTCATCGAAGGGAAACAAGCAGCTGTTTTAGTTCCAACAACTATCCTTGCCCAACAACATTTTCAAACGATGCAAGAAAGATTTCAAGACTATGCAATTAATATCGGTTTACTTAGTCGTTTTCGAACTAGAAAACAACAAAACGAGACATTAAAAGGCCTAAAAAATGGTACAATCGATGTCATTATTGGGACACATCGATTGCTTTCAAATGACGTTGTCTACAAAGATTTAGGGTTATTGGTTGTCGATGAAGAGCAGCGTTTTGGTGTGAAACATAAAGAAAAAATTAAACAAATCAAAACGAATGTGGATGTTTTGACATTAACGGCAACCCCAATTCCACGGACGTTGCATATGTCGATGTTAGGAATTCGTGATCTATCTGTTATTGAAACACCACCGGAAAACAGATTTCCTGTACAAACGTATGTAATAGAACATAATTTAGCTTTCATTAGAGAAGCCATTGAGCGAGAAATAGCTAGAGGAGGACAAGTGTTTCTGCTATATAATCGGGTTGATAATATTGAAAAAGTTGCCCGTGAAATTGATCAGCTAGTTGAAACGGCAAAAGTTTCTGTTGCTCATGGTCAAATGAACGAAACAGAACTTGAAAATGTCATGTTTGGCTTCTTGGAAGGAGAAAGTGATGTTTTAGTTAGTACGACAATTATTGAAACAGGTGTTGATATTCCAAACGTAAATACGTTAATTGTGTATGATGCCGATCGAATGGGATTAAGTCAGTTGTATCAATTACGAGGCCGGGTTGGAAGGTCAAATCGAGTCGCTTACGCCTATTTTACGTACCGAAAAGATAAAGTTCTCTCAGAAGTTGCAGAAAAACGTCTTCAAGCAATTAAAGA
Organism: Pseudogracilibacillus amylolyticus (SeqCode); assembly: GCF_051918545.1. Classification (NCBI taxonomy): domain Bacteria; kingdom Bacillati; phylum Bacillota; class Bacilli; order Caryophanales; family Bacillaceae; genus Pseudogracilibacillus; species Pseudogracilibacillus amylolyticus (SeqCode). The sequence goes on from NZ_JBPPZG010000158.1 coordinate 7,662, forward strand.
ATTTACTGAATTGGGTTCAGGTTTTAAAATTGCCATGCGTGATTTATCGATCCGTGGGGCGGGGAATTTACTCGGAGCACAGCAGCATGGATTCATCGATTCGGTTGGATTTGATTTGTATTCTCAAATGTTAAAAGAAGCAATCGACTCACGTAAAACTGGAAAGCCAGTTGAAGCGGTTAAACCATTTAATCCCGAGTTGAACCTAACGGTAGATGCGTATATTCCCGAGGCTTATATTGAAGATGAGAAACAAAAGATTGATATGTATAAACGGTTCCATAGTTTTGAATCACTGGAACAAATTGATGATTTAAAAGAAGAATTAGTGGATCGATTTGGTGATTATCCAGATGAGGTAGAAAAATTATTTCTTATCTCTTATTTGAAAATGGTCTCGAAAATACAACGGATAGAATCAATAACAGAGAAGGGTAAAAGAACAGAATTGGTCGTTGAGGAAGAAAGAAGTCAACAAATTGATGGCTCTAAGCTCTTCCAGTTAGCGAATGACTTTGGTAGAAATGTGCAATTAGGTACAGTAGGTAATAAATTAAAAGTTGTTTTTAAATGGAAAAATGAATCCGTAAAAGAAAGATACGAGCAAATTGGATCTTTTATTGAGAAGTTAAAAGACGTGTTCCGGGATGATAGCGATTTAGGTGAAAAGAGTGGCAAGTCCTTGAAGGATAATAGTGAAACCGAAGTTGTTAATAAATGGACATTGGATAAAATAACAAAAAATATGTAAGAAATGTATAGTTCCTTATTGTTGATTCATACTAAAAGCAACACTGGTGTTATTTACACTATATGAAAAGAAGTACTAAATTAAGTTTTTATCATTAATTAGTTCTTTTGCTAGTGGCAAATACAACATACAGAATGCGAGGTTTGTAAAAGTATGAAAGCAACAGGAATAGTTCGACGTATTGATGATCTTGGAAGGGTTGTAATTCCAAAAGAAATTAGACGTACATTACGTATCAGAGAAGGGGATCCATTAGAAATATTTGTTGCAAGAGAAGGTGAAGTTATTTTAAAGAAATATTCACCGATTAATGAACTGGGACATTTTGCTTTAGAGTATGCGGATGCACTGTACGATTCTATTCACTACCCAGTGTTAATTTGTGACAGAGATGAAATAATTGCTGTCAGTGGAGATTCAAAAAAAGACTACTTAAATAAAAGTATTGGTGCAGACATAGAAGAGGCAATCGAAAAGCGTTCTAATCATTTAGAAACAGAAAAAAGTACAGTGGAAATAGTACGTGGGAATGATGAAGACATTGATTCATATGCGCTAAGCACGATAATTTCAAACGGAGACCCAATTGGTTCTGTTATTATCCTTTCCAAAAATGGGGAGACCTTGACGGAAGTGGAACAAAAAGTTGCAGAAACTGCAGCTAATTTTCTTGGAAAACAGATGGAGTAACTAAAAGAATTGTTAAAAACAAGGTGAACGTTTACCTTGTTTATTTTTTTGCCTTGAAAACATTAATCAAAGATCACTATGTTATAATGGAAGTTGCTTATTGACTCAAGTTTTATCTACAAGCCAATAGTTGTTTTTGAAAGTGTTTTGCAGAAAGACACTTACATGACAGAAGGATACTGTAGAGTAGCGCTCAGGTTGTTTTCCGCTACGAACCGTTGCTTTCCGCGGGCACGGCTTCAGCCTCCGAAGCAGAAAACCACTGCTTC
>NZ_JBPPZG010000159.1:0-9370 GCF_051918545.1 Pseudogracilibacillus amylolyticus (SeqCode)
AGCAGAAACCCACTGCTTCTGAGTCTTCAGACACGTGCTTTTCCCGCAGGAGTCGACTGCCCTCCGGCTCCAATCAACTATAGAGATAGTGGTAAAAAACTGTGCAGAGCTGTTTACCAAACATAACCAGCGAAGGAAATACACGGAGACTCCTGTGGGAGGAAAGGCCTAGGTGAGACCCAAGTGCGTAGCACGAAGGGGCTCAACAGCCGCCCACGGAAAGCGTAGTGTATTTCCGTAGCGGTATTCTGTTTTGTAGCTTCGTTTTTATTTGCACGATGGAAATCAACGAAGCTATTACTAGTTTTAAATTTTCACTACTGCACAGTTTCCTTCAACTACGTATCTAGCATCATTGTTAGATTAGCAACATTTGTACATTCTATTTTGTAATCCGTCGTGAAATCGTAATGTTTATTATGTCATCCGACCCTAATTCTCTTTATCTATGAAATGTTTATGAGGAGTTTTATTAATGGAAATACCTATATTATATGAAGATAATCATTTATTGATCGTGGAAAAGCCGGTAAATGTACCTGTACAAGAAGATCGATCAAAGGATCCAGATCTATTAACGGTTTTAAAACAAGATATAAAAATGAGATATAATAAGCCTGGCAATGTCTATTTAAGTCTCGTGCATCGGTTAGACAGACCTGTTGGTGGTGCGATTATATTAGCTAAAACATCTAAAGCGGCTTCTAGAATGGCTAACATTTTAAGAAAGCGAGAGTTGGAAAGAAAATATTTAGCGATTGTTCGTGGAAAAGTAGCTAGTGGGAAAGGGACTTTAGAACATTACTTACAAAAAGATAGAAAGAAAAATGAAGTTTTGGTAGTAGATCCTAACGCTGATAATGCAAAAAAAGCAATTTTACATTATCGAGTATTAGGACAAAAAGATAAACTGTCCTTAATTGAAGTTAGATTAGTGACTGGAAGATCTCACCAAATAAGAGTTCAATTAAACGCAATTGGAAATCCGTTGTTTGGGGATCAGCTATATGGTAAGCGAATAAATAACGTAGGTCAGCAGATTGCATTATGGGCATATGAATTATCTTTTATTCATCCTGTAAAAAAGGAGAGAATAACGGTACAGTCAAATCCGCCTAAGAAATTTCCTTGGGATATTTGGAGTAAGAATATGATAAAAAATGAGATTTAGGAGTAATCCCTAAATCTCATTTTTAGCTTCTATACTATAAGAAACTTTATTTTTTACTGGAACTTTACTTTCTTGTTGTGCACTTCGATAAGAGAGTAGAAGGAAATAACTCAAGTTTCCAAAGTAACAAGTAATAAATAATGCGTGTAGTAATGCTACCCATAAATTTAACTGGGTAAATATGATAAGTGCTCCAAATATGACTTGTAAAGTAATAAGAGCAAGCGTGATGCTCCAACCCCAATACATAATACGGTTAGCCCGATAATTTTTATATACTTTAATGAAGAAACGGATTGTCCAAATGAACAAAATCCCTGCTAAAAGACGATGACCCATTTGAACCCATTGATGAAAGTTGTAATCCCAGAAGGCAAATGGATGAATGTTATTACAGAATGGCCAACTACCACAAACAAGATTTGCATTTACATGTCTTACTAATGCACCTGTATAGACAACAATGATTGTAAAAACAGATAATAAATAAATTTCAATTCGGTGATTCTTTTTGATATATAGTGTATTCGCGTCTAATTTTTTATCTATTTCAAATACTAACAGCATTAATAAGAAAACAGATGCAAACGATATTAACGATATGCCAAAATGAATAGCGAGAACAAAATCAGATTGCCCCCACATAACTGCTGCTGCTCCAATTAGTCCTTGTAAAATAAGAAAGAATAAAGATAGAAAAGCTAAAAACTTAACTTCCCTTATATGTCCAATTACTAACCAAGATAAAACTGCCAGTAAAAGAACTGTCACTCCTATAATTGTAGAAACTAACCGGTGACTATATTCAATGATTAATTCAGGCGTAATTTCAGAAGGAAAAAGTTGTCCGTTACATAGTGGCCAACTACTGCCACATCCCATTCCTGAATCTGTTTTTGTAACTAAGGCACCACCTAATAAAATAAATATCATACCGATCGTAGATACTACTGATAACCATTTAATTGATCTAATCATAAAATAAGCCTCACTTTGTTGTATATAATGGTATTTAGTATGTAACGAATTATTTTATAGTTAATACCAAATAATAAATAATATAAATAATTGTTCGTTATCAATCATAGCTGTAGTGCAATAAATAAATCAATTAATTTAAACAGTGTTTTTCAGAATGACACATACTTGTCACAGTTTTGTAAAACTTTCTTTTAAAAATGTGATTTTTAGCACCACATCATTAGAATTCCTTGCAATATGAAATGAAATTTGCTAAAACTAATGATAGAAGTTATTATGTAGTATCGATTTGTACGTGAGTTTTTTTCTTGATATATTTTTCTTTATATCTATAATGAGGAAAGTGTACAATAAGATACTCTGCAATGAATTCATTATATGTCAAATAGGGGAAGCAAGTATAGTGAAAAGTATATGAAGATAAATATCTTTTTATATTCTTTCATTTTCAATTGGGAAGGGAGGCTATCATGAAATGACTGATGGAGAAGTTTCGCCTTCTTCTATAACAATCAACGAGACCGCTGTATTAAATAAAGGAAAACTAAACCTTAAAGATATTAAATCAGTTATTAAAATAGGGATAGTAAATTCCAATTTATTTACAGTTTTTGCAGGTTATTGGCTTGCCCTTTACTTTGCGGAAGCGTCGTTTATGGAAAACATTAAATTATTTCTATTAACGATGGTTGGCAGTATCTTTGTGTTAATAGGTGCGAGTGTACTGAATAACTGGTATGACGTCGATATAGATCCAGTGATGAGCCGTACAAAAAATCGGCCAACGGTGACAGGGAAAGTATCATTAAATAGTGTATTGTTTTTAGGAATTGTTTCTACATTATTGGGACTAATTCTTTTATATCTCACAACCATTACAGCAGCAATAGTTGCATTTATTGGGTGGTTTACATATGTAGTTTTATATACGATATGGTCAAAAAGAAAATATACCCTTAACACTGAAATTGGATGCATATCCGGAGCAGTACCACCATTAATTGGTTGGTCTGCAGTTAACCCAGAATTATTTCATATCGTGCCGATTGTACTATTTGTAATTATGTTTATATGGCAAACGCCTCACTTTCTTGCATTAGCGATGAAAAACTGTAAAGAATATAAAGCAGCTGGAATCCCTATGCTCCCTGTAGTACATGGATTTGAATTTACAAAACGACAAATTGTCGTTTACATTGCATGTTTACTTCCTTTGCCTTTTTTCTTAGGTGAACTAGGGATAACATTCCTAATTAGTGCAACAATCTTAAATCTAGCTTGGCTATTAATAGGTCTTAGTGGATTCTTCATGAAGAATGTAATGAAGTGGGCTAATATCGTTTTTTTCTATTCATTAGGCTATCTCATCATTATTTTTTCTACGATGATTATAGTAACTATATAATATAGAATAAAAAAACCAGCCCTATATGAAAATCAATGTAGTATTAAATGAGAAAGAGAGGTATGCATACATGAAAGGTTGGATGGGAAAACTTAGAGCCTTAATTTTATTAGGTTCTTTAGCCTTTGTACTATCAGGATGTGGTAGAGACAATCTGACAGCGCTTGTACCGAAAGGGTATGGAGCAGATATTTCAATGCAACTAATAATATTAACAACGGTGGTTATGACGTTTGTATTTTTAGTTGTAATTGTTTTGTATGTAATTGTATTAACGCGTTTTCGTAAGAAAAAGGGAGATCCAGTTATTACTCCTGAACAGGTAGAAGGAAATAAAACGCTCGAAGCCGTTTGGACGATCATTCCGATTATCCTTGTAGTGATCATGGCGGTTCCTACTGTGTTTGCTACGTTTCATTTAGCAGATGATTCAGATGCAGCAGACCATATTAATATTAATGTTACGGGTAATCAATACTGGTGGCATTATGACTATCAAAATGAAGAAATCGCAACGAGCCAAGACTTATATATTCCTGTAAACACAAAAGTTTATATTCATTTACTTACAAATGATGTTCTTCACTCTTTCTGGGTACCTAGTCTTTCAGGAAAACTAGACGCTAACCCGGAAAACGAGAATACATTGTATATTCAAGCCTACGAGGAGGGAGTATATTTTGGAAAATGTGCTGAACTCTGTGGACCTTCACACTCATTGATGGATTTTAAAGTTGTCGTTGTAAGTGAAGAAGAATATGATCAATGGGTTACAGATATGCAAAACTTTAATTCAGAAGAACTTGATTTAGATGCAGTTGCTCAAGAGGGGAAAGAGCTATTCGAAGAAAAAGCGTGCATAAGTTGTCACGCAACAGATACACAAAACTATTCTGCGGGAACTGTACCGATTGGTCCAGACCTAACTCAGTTCGGTGACCGTTCAAGATTTGCAGGAGTTCTAGATCCAACAAAAGAAAACTTGGTTAAATGGATTCAAAATCCGGAGTCATTAAAACCTGGTAACTTAATGACTGGAGCTCATCCTAAACTTTCAGATGATGAGGCGGATAAGATTGCAGAGTATTTACTGCAGTTAAAACCATCTAGTGTTACAGCTGAAAGTAAGGAAGATCAATCCTAATAACTTTTTATAAAAGTTTAAAGATCATCACTATAGGAGGTAGTTAATTTGAGTATTGCAGCTACTGGTAAACGAAGCTTTGGTGCTTTCTTGTGGGACTATCTTACAACAGTAGACCATAAGAAAATTGCTCACCTGTACTTGGCGGGTGGAGGTTTCTTTTTCATATTTGGTGGACTGGAAGCGCTCGTTATTCGTATTCAGTTAATCAAACCAGAAAATGACTTTATAAGTGCCGGTTTCTACAATGAAATGATTACAATGCACGGTACGACAATGATATTTTTGGCGGGGATGCCCATACTGATAGGGTTGATGAACGCCGCCATGCCATTACAGATCGGAGCACGAGATGTTGCGTTTCCGTTTCTAAACGCACTTAGTTTCTGGTTATTCATATTTGGAGGATTATTACTACACGTAAGTTTCTTAACTGGTGGAGCACCGGATGCCGGATGGACATCTTACGCATCACTTGCTATGCAGTCACCGGGTCATGGTGTCGACTATTATATATTAGGTCTACAAATTGCCGGGGCTGGTACATTAATGGGTGGTATTAACTTTATTGCTACCATCGTTACAATGAGAGCACCTGGTATGACTTACATGCGTATGCCTTTATTCACATGGGCAACATTTATTACTAGTGTTTTAATCTTATTTGCGTTCCCACCACTTACTATTAACTTATTCTTATTACTGTTTGATCGTATGTTTGGAACGGCATTCTTTAATGTTGCCTTGGGTGGAAATACGATTATTTACCAGCATATCTTCTGGATATTCGGACACCCTGAAGTTTATATTTTAATATTACCGTTATTCGGTATCTTTAGTGATGTATTTGCGACTTTCTCGAGAAAGAGATTGTTTGGATATACTGCAATGGTTTTTGCGACAATGCTAATTGCATTTTTAGGATTTATGGTTTGGGCTCACCACATGTTTACAGTTGGTTTAGGGCCGGTTGCTAACTCAATCTTTGCTGTTGGTACAATGGCGATAGCCGTTCCAACAGGTATTAAGATATTTAACTGGTTGCTCACAATGTGGGGCGGTCAAGTACACATTAATTCAGCGATGCTTTGGGCACTCGGATTTATTCCAACTTTTACAATTGGTGGAATGACAGGAGTTATGTTAGGATCAAACGTTGCTGACTATCAGTACCATGATACGTACTTTGTTGTTGCACACTTCCACTATGTAATCGTCGGAGGAACTATCTTTGGTATCTTCTGTGGATTACACTACTGGTGGCCAAAAATGTTCGGACGCATTTTGCATGAAGGTATGGGTAAATTCTCGTTTTGGGTATTCTTTATTGGATTCCACTTAACATTCTTTATCCAGCACTTTTTAGGTCTAATGGGAATGCCACGTCGTTACTGGGTATTTTTACATGACCAAGGACTAGAATTAGGTAACTTTATAAGTACGATTGGTGCATTTTTAATGGGGGTTGGATCAATAGTATTTATTATCAATATTATTTACACAGCAGCTAAAGGTGAAAAAGCAGCTGCCGACCCATGGGATGGACGTACACTTGAATGGTCTGTTTCATCTCCACCTCCGTACTACAATTTTGAACAACTTCCACTTGTTCGTGGACTTGATCCATTATGGATTGAGAAGATGGAAGGAGACGGAAAAATTCCTCCGGGAGAGCCATTAGATGATGTTCATATGCCAAACGGTTCATTCATACCATTCTTAATGGGATTAGGATTCTTCGTTGCAGGAATAGGATTTATTTATCAAGTAGACCATAGCTTATGGTATTTAGCACTTTACGGTGGTATGGCCTTCTCAATAGGCTGTATGGTTGTTAGATCACTTAAAGATGATTTTGGCTACTATATCCCTAAAGAAGAACTTCAAAAGGCATTAGAAGGGGAGGCAAAATAAAAGATGAGTCATAATCATAGCAGCTTATTTCCAGAAGTTATGCCAGCAGAACCAGAAAAAGCTACATTAGAAGGAAAAAATAAATTCTTTGGACAGTGGTTCTTCCTTGGTGGAGAAACAGTATTATTTGCAACTTTATTTGGGACTTACCTCGCATTGAAAAATTCAACTGCGGGGGGGCCTTCCTCTGATGAAATATTTGGTTTAGGTTTAGTATTTGTAATGACAATGTTACTATTAACAAGCTCACTTACAAGTGTTTACGCAATGTATCATATGCGTAATAACGATTTTAAAAAGATGTATTTATGGTTAGGAATTACCGGGCTACTCGGTATTGGATTCTTAGCATGTGAAGTCTATGAGTTTGCGCATTACATTACTGATTATGGATTTACTTTCCGTTCATCTGCTTTTGGATCAGCATTCTATGCGTTAGTTGGATTCCACGGAGGACACGTTTTATTCGGAATTTGTTGGTTAATTACATTGTTGATTCGAAATGCTAAAAGAGGTTTAAACCTTTTTAACGCACCAAAATTTAATACCTTTAGTTTATTCTGGCACTTTATTGATGTTGTCTGGGTATTCATCTTTACAGTAGTTTACTTAATGGGAAAGGTGGGTTAATCGATGACAAACGAGCAAAATACAAATTTAAACCAATCTGAATCATTTAAAAGACAGAAAAACAAAGAAGAAATGCAAAAACAGCTCATTTCCTTTGCTTTAATGATAGTCTTTACACTCATTGCTTTCGCTATTGTTGCAACAGGTACTTTACCAAGCATGTATGTAGTGCCGATTATTTTCATCATGGCGATTGTGCAGGCTGGTTTTCAGTTCTATTATTTCATGCATATGAAAGATAAAGGTCATGCGATGCCTGCCACATTAATTTATGGTGGTGTCTGGGCTGCATTTTTAACGCTAGCAGGATTAATGGTTATATCTTGGTGGTAAACTTTAAAAAACTGGAGAATATTCTCCAGTTTTTTTATTACTTATTGAATGATTCCGATTGTCCATGATGATACTAAGTTGCAACAAAACATTCGAACTATACATTTTCTGTTCCAATAACGTTAGTAAATTGTCACATGTGAAGTGTGAAAAACAATTCAGATGCGATATAATATATGTGGGAATTTATTTTTAGTTGGCAGAGATTGTTAAAGAGGTGGATTTAAAAATGTGGTTAGAGATACAAATATTTGGATTTCGGGCATTATGGAGTCCTTATTTTCTAACATTTATAATAATGTTAGGTTTAGTCTATTTTATTATTACTGGACCAAAGCGATCAATATTTGGCGAAGTATCTAAACCGACCATTAATCAACAATTATTTTTCTATACTGGATTAATTTTACTCTATCTTGTTAAGGGTGCGCCAGTTGATTTATTATCCCATATCATGATGAGTGCACATATGATCCAAATGTCTATTTTGTATTTTGTTGTACCGATTTTCTTTATTCGTGGTTTACCGACATGGTTTATCGAACGATTTATTGAGTTACCAGTTATTAAGCCTCTATTTCGGTTTTTTACACATCCTTTGATCGCTTTAGCTTTATTTAATAGTTTATTTTCTATATATCATTTACCTGTTATCTTTGATTTTTCAAAAAGTTCACCTGTTGCTCATTTTGGAATAACAATAATCTTATTTATTCTATCTCTTTGTATGTGGTGGCCGATTGTAACACCACTTAAATCTTATGATACACTTAATCCACTAATAAAAATGGGTTATTTACTAGGCAGTATTCTAATTATTTCAATTGCCTGTGCATTAATGATTTTTTCAACAAAGTCACTGTATACTGCTTATACTTCACAAGGAGCTTGGATTCAAGCACTTAGTTTATGTGTGCCAAGTGATGTATTAACAGGATTATCTGGAACATTGTCAGGAGCCGAGATGTTTTCACCTTTAAGTGCTCAAGAAGATCAGCAATTAGGTGGAATATTAATGATGTTTTTACAACAAATTATTTATGGGTTTGTTTTAGCATGGATCTTTTTTGGTTGGTTTTCCAAAAAGAATATGGGTGTCGATCCAATGCCAGATTCGCTACCTTATTCAAAGTAAAATGTTCGACACGATAAGAAAGGAATTATTAAATGGAAATTTTGCCTTTTATTAGTACATTATTAATCGCTTTGAGTGCAATTTTAGTTGCAATTGGTTGGAGATTGATCATCAAAGGAGAAAAAGAAAAACATAAAAAAACAATGGTTGCTGCTGCAATAAGCGCCTTACTGTTTTTAATCATTTATGTATCAAGAACTATTTTTATTGGTAATACTAGTTTTGGCGGACCCGATAATATCAAAATTTACTATACTATCTTTTTAATTTTCCACATCATTTTGTCGATGACTGGCGCAATCTTTGGTATAGTGACATTGCGACTTGCTTTTAAAGGTAATTTTAAAAAACATAAAAAAATTGGTCCAGTTACAAGTATTATATGGTTTTTTACAGCAGTTACCGGAATTATGGTCTATTTATTCTTATACATTATATATGAGGGTGGAGAAACGACAAGTATGATTCGAGCCATATTAGGGTATTAATTAATTTTAAGAGGATGTTCAAAAAGTCCGGTAAAAATGACACTGCGTTAGGGGGAACTTCGACTATACCGACACGTCCTGTGTCGAACGTCGAAGTCATCACATCCTGTGAAAGTCCGCTGCCGGGAACTGCGCCGCCTCGAACTTCCGACGTACAGGACGTACTAGT
>NZ_JBPPZG010000160.1:0-9306 GCF_051918545.1 Pseudogracilibacillus amylolyticus (SeqCode)
GATATCGGGAAGTTCTGTTGGAAATACTGTAGCCTCCGGGTCATTCACAATTCCAATGATGAAAAACTCCGGGTTTAAACCTGAATTTGCTGCTGGTACAGAGGCTTCTGCTTCAACAGGAGGACAAATTATGCCACCGGTTATGGGAGCAGCAGCGTTTATTATGATGGAATATTTAGGAGTCTCGTATGGAGCAATTATGATAGCGGCAGCAATACCAGCAGTATTATATTTTACAGGAATTTTTATTGGTACCCATTTTGAAGCAAAAAGATTAGGGATATTGGGACTACCACCGGAAAAACTACCTAAATTAAAAGAACAAATGCTTAGATATGGGTATATGTTACTCCCGTTATTTGTGATTATCGGTACCGTGATGGTTGGCTTTACACCACAACGTGCTGCTATTTATGGGATTATCGCTGCATACTTAGTCAGTTTAGTACGTAAAGAATCACGCATGTCGTTTAGAAAAACAATTTATGTGTTGGAACAAGGGGCAAGAGTAGCTCTACCCGTAATTGCAGCAGTTGCAACGGCCGGTATTATTGCAGGAGTCGTAAGTATAACGGGTCTAGGTGCAAAATTTGCCTCTGGAATTATCGCTCTATCTGCAGGACATCTAATTTTAGCATTGTTTTTCACGATGATTGCTTGTCTCATTTTAGGGATGGGCTTGCCAACAACGGCTAACTATGTTGTAACTGCAACTATTGCCGCCCCTGCGTTAATAAATGGGTTTGATATTGCTCCGATTGCTGTTCATATGTTTGTCTTTTATTTTGGGATTGTTGCTGATATTACACCACCTGTTTGTCTTGCCGCATATGCAGGAGCCGGTATCGCACGAGCAAATCCGTTTATGAGTGGAGTCACGGCAGTTAAGCTGGCCATCGCAGCCTTTATCGTTCCGTACATTTTTGTCTATGATCCTATTCTTTTAATGGTGGATGCTACTTTCTTTAAAATGAGTATCGCTATTGCATCCGCTTTATTAGGAATGATCGGGGTTAGTAGTGCCATGCTAGGGTTTTATATCAGGCATTCGAAAGCATGGGAACGATTACTATTATTTATTGGTGGAATTTTATTAATCATGCCGGAAATGATAACCAACTTTATTGGAATCGCATTGTTACTTATTGTTTGGTTCATCCAAAAGCAGCGTGAAGATGATAGTGGTATAGGTGCACAATCTGTTACAAATCCCGCTTCTTCATAAATTTCTAAAAGAATTAATTGATATGTAAAGATTCAGATACACCCCAATAGTAGACATAAAGTCAATATATTGGGGTGTTTTTACGTGTCCATTTTCACCAAATGACAACTCTACAATTTTCCTTCCGAGTTAGCATGTTTTACCTCATTTGACAATTGATCGATCGTTTAAAATTACTTGTAAAGCATGAAATAGCTATGATAGTAAAATATAAAGGGTAATCGGATTATCATGTGTAATTACTCTTTACTGTTTTTCCTTTATTGTTCGGATTATGATGTGGAATATATTTAGAATAGTAGGGAATGAAAATAACAAAGGCTTCTTCCCTACTTGATTTTTAAAGTTTTAGCCAAGTATATTGCATGAACCTTTATTTTAATCCCGCAACACTAAATGGCCCTTCTATTGTCATGTTAGCTAGTTTCTGGGCCACATATTCGGGTGAATATTGCATGCCACTTTCAAGCCAATATGAAATAACGCCAATATATGCATGAGCTATATAAGAGATGAAAAATTCCATAGGGATTTCCATTTTATCTTGTTTAGAATGGAATTTTTCAAGATGAGTCGCCATATACTTTTTAATTATTTGCAGAAACTGTTGCTGAAAAGCAGGAATTCCACTTTCCTCCATCATTATTTTAAAAAAATCAGCCTGTTTGTAAATATATTGTGTTGCTCTTAAATAAAGTGATGTCGGAATATGTGTTGCCATTAAATCGTCATCGCTTTTAGGCGCGACTTCTTCCGCAAATGATAACAACTCCTCATCTATTGTTTTTTCCAGTAGATCATATTTATCATAAAAATGAGCATAGAATGTAGATCTGTTTATTTTCGCACGTTCTGTTAGTCTTTTAACTGTAATATTCTCAAACTCTTCTTCTTGAATAAGCATTAATAATGCATCTTTTAATAGCTGTTTCGTTTTGACGATACGCAAATCACTGGATTCACTCATAAGCATTTCCCCCATTTTTGTTGTTTATTTATATACTAAAAGACAATTTCGCTTCCAACGTTTTTTAAGCAACAGAACAATAAAAATAGTTGGTTGTATATTAATTATAACAAATATATAATTAATGGCAACAACATGTTGTTTATTTTGAAGGAGGGGGAAATGCACATGAAAACTTTATTAAAAAATAAAAGATTAATGTTAGGAATCTTTATTCCAGTTGTTTTTGCCCTTGGGCTGCTATATCTTTATTTACCTGCATTTAACGGTATAGAAGATAACATAGAAAAGATCAATGTCATTATCGTCAATGATGATAAAGGAATAGGTACAGAGATAACCAATCAAATTGAAACAAATGCACCTTTTAATTTAGTTGAGGAAACAAGTATAGATGAAGCAATGAACCAACTGAAAGAAAAAAAAGCGCATATGGTAATTGAAATCCCTAATGATTTTACGGCTAGTATTCAAGGAGGAAAGCCTGTTATAAATTTCACCATTGATGAAGCACGCCAACCTGCAATTGATTCTGCTATGGAAAAAGCAGCTGAAGAAATTACACAATTGTTGAATGAAAACATGTATAAAATGAAGAAGGGAAAAATAACATCTGGGATCGAGGAATTCTATACAAAAATGGAAGACGAAATGTCAGTGAATAAACCCCTACAACAATCAAAAGAAATTGTAGGGCATTCATTAGATAGCCTGGATTATACAAGTATAAACAGCAATATTGTTAAAATTAATGAGAACAATAATAGTTTAAACAATGTCTTACCATTATTAATCTTTCTAACGGTATTTGTTAGTGCATTAATTCGCACATTTTTGTATGAAAAAGAAGTTAATCTTGTGAAAGTTGAATCTCCATCTTGGCAGATTCTCTGGCATAAACAGGTCTTAAATATTTTGTCTGCAATCCTTTATCCACTAGCAATCTTACTTATTTTCTACAGTTTTAATATTGAAATTGCCACCAGCTATAGTATATTATGGGCGTTTTTATCTGTAGCATTTTTTATGTTTAGTTTATTTATTCAAGTATTTATTGATCTATTTTCAACTAAAGGTGTCGGATTTCTTATTTTACTTCTTCTAGTCCAGATATTAACTAGTGGAATTGTTTTGCCAATCGAACTTGTTACCAGATATTACACATGGATAAGTCCCTTCTTACCTGCTACCTATTTTACCGAGGGGATTTATACTGTCATATATTCGGGTTCTTCAATTGGAAATGCCCTTTTCGTAATGACAGTTTTTGGAATGGGCGCTTTTATCGTATCGCTTATTTATACAACAATTAAAAATAAAGGATAGAATTTGAAAATTAGACTTTCAATTTGAATCATGTGAGAAACCATATTGATTAAAAAAGGGATAGATTAGCAGGTACAATGCCTGTTTATCTATCCCTTTGCAATATTATAATGTGTGAACCATATCAATTTTATAAGTTCAGATATATTCCGAAAGGAAGAAAATAATTGTTACCAAATATTCTTAACCTACCTAACTTTGAAATTCTTGATATGAAAGAAAGTGAATATGATTACAGGTTTTTAGTGGAATCTATTAGCTCACAACCTACATATTGTCCCAAGTGTGGGTCAGTTCCTAACTTCTATAAACATGGTAAAAAGGAACAACTCTTTTTCGATTTACCAATACACGCAAAACGTGTCGGTATTTATGTAAAACGTCAACGGTTTATATGTAGGGAATGTAATGAAACGTTTTTTGAAAATCTCCCCGATATGGATGTTAATCGTTCGGTTACTAATAGACTTATAGGTTGGATTCAAGAAGCAAGTCTCGAAAAGACCTTTACCAGTGTTGCAGATGATATAGGAGTGGATGAAAAGACTGTTCGAAACATCTTTAATGATTATGTTGTCGAACTCGAAGCACAAACAGATTTTAGAACTCCCAAATGGCTTGGTATTGATGAAGTCCATTTATTTAAAAACTATCGTTGTGTTATTACTGATGTTGAAAATAAGTCGGTAATTGACATCTTACGAAAGCGGAATAAAGATATGGTCATCAGTTATCTTCTAAAGCTCACAGACATCGATAAAATTGAACTTGTAACAATGGATATGTGGAATCCTTATAAAAGTGCTGTTAATACAGTGATGCCTCATGTCAAAATTGTTATTGATAAGTTTCATGTAGTTAAATTAGCTAATGAAGCCTTGGAAAGGATACGAAAGGCAAACCGTCAAAGTGTGTCAGCCAAAGAGCGTAGGCAACTCATGAGAGACCGTTATGTGCTTCTAAAAAGACGAAAAGACCTTAATGACTTCGATGATCAGATTAAACTGCAGGTATGGACTGATATGTTCCCATTACTTGGTCAAGCCTATGAGCTAAAAGAGCAATTCTTTGACATCTATGAAGCTAAATCAGTCAATGAAGCTTATAAACTTTATCAAAATTGGCTTTTAAATGTACCTGAAGAGTTAATGACCTACTTCGAAGCTCTGATTAAGTCAATGAATAATTGGGAAGAAGAAATTTTCAACTATTTCAATTCTCCCATCACAAACGCCTATACAGAGTCCCTGAACCGTTTAATTAAGACAATGAATCATGTTGGTCGTGGATACTCCTTTGATGTTCTCAGGGCAAAGATTTTATTCACTCAAGGTTATCGTAAAGTAAAAAAGAAAAAGAAATTCAAAGAAGTTGAAGTTACATTCGGAAAAATGTTACCTGATCAATTCCCAAATTGGGAACAAGCTGGTTATGAATGGGTGTATGAGGAAATCTACGGTGCTGATTTTTCCACACTGATCAAGGCCATGGAAGAGGGTATCTTTTAACCCTCTTTCCACACTATTTTCCGATTACCCAATATAAATATCGTTTAAAAAACTAAGACGAGGATGCAATACTATGTTATCATTGGTAGGGAGTTAGAAAGGTGGTTTTGTGGAGTGAATGAACAGAACATTCAAACGTTACAAAATGATAATAAATTATATCAAACTTTATTAGTGATCGGAGTTGTGTTGATTGCATTTAATTTGCGTCCGGCAATCACGTCTGTAGGACCACTCATCGGAACAATCCGGGATGATGTTGGTTTTTCCAATTGGAGTGTAGCGTTGCTGACCAGCTTGCCTTTAATTGCGTTTGCCATCATGTCACCGATGGCACCCAAAATAGCTAATAGATTATCGAATGAAATGACACTTGTATTAGGCTTGTTAATCTTAATAATTGGCATTAGCCTGCGATCTATTTCTGTTGTTTTTTTAATATTTTTTGGAACGTTATGCATTGGATTAGGAATTGCAATTTGTAACGTGCTTTTACCAGGTGTTATTAAAGAAAAGTTTCCGACGAAGGTTGCGATTATGACAAGTATTTACACAACATCTATGTCACTACTTGCAACAACGGCTTCTGGTGTAAGCATTCCTTTATCAGAAGGACTAAACTTAGGTTGGCAAGTAGCCTTATTCGTTTGGATAACGCCTGCTGTCACCGGTTTGATTATTTGGCTGTTTATATATAAGAAAAGCAGAAAAGATAAACTTGAAAAACAAGTAAGGTTTTTTGAATCGAAACAAGGAAGCAGTATCTGGAAGTCTAAACTTGCTTGGAAAGTTGCATTATTTATGGGGTTCCAGTCATTAATTTTTTACGTAACGATTTCATGGTTACCTGAATTATTGATGGATGAAGGAATGAGAAAAGCAACTGCAGGTTATATGTTGTCTTATTTTCAGTTACTTGGAATTCCGATTAGTTTTATGATCCCGATGATAGCCGTTCAAATGAAATCACAAAGAGGGTTAGTATTAGCAAATAACATCCTTTATATAATTGGTATTGTTATTTTATTATGTAAGCCGAGCTTTGCGTTAATTATTTTTGCGATATCACTTATTGGAATAGCTTCTAGTGCAAATTTTGCTCTTTCATTGTCATTTCTTTCTATTCGGGCAAAAAATGCCAAGGATGCGGCTGAACTTTCCGGAATGGCACAATCGATTGGGTATTTACTTGCAGCAATTGGCCCAATTTTTATTGGGTTTATTTATGATATTACCCATGCGTGGACAGTTCCACTTATCATATTAATTGGAATCACGTTTATTATTATTTATGTTGGTATGCAAGCGGGTCAAAATAAATATGTATTGGAAAATTAAAGGAGATTGTTATGTCGAAAATAAAATTAATAGCTCTCGATATGGATGGAACATTATTAAACGATGATGGTGAAGTTACGCCTTATACGCACGATGTCATCCAACAGGCGTTACAACGAGGTGTTGAAATTGTTCTAAGTACAGGTAGACCTTTGCCATTATGTGCTACATTTTCCGAAGAACTTAATTTGTCGTCCTATATTATTACATCTAATGGCGCTGAAATTTGGACTTCCGATCATGAAATAATTGAACGTTATCCATTAAACGCTGAAAAAATTGAAACATTATGGCAGCTTGGAAACGAACGAAATTTACATATGTGGTTAGTTGCGACAGATCAAATCTTTGTTAATGCTAGGAGACCCGAAAAGTTTGCGGATCATGAATGGTTAAAAATTGGGTATGGAAATTTAACAGAAGCGACAAAGACTGAATTATTGAATGAACTGAATAATTTCAAAGACATTGAAATAACGAACTCGTCGCTAACGAATATTGAAATAAATAAATTTGGCATAAATAAAGCTTATGCGATTGAAACGATTTGTAAACGAATGGATATAACAATGGATGAAGTGATGGCAGTTGGGGACAGTCTAAATGATTTTAAAATGATTGAACAAGCCGGAATTGGAGTAGCAGTTAAGAATGCACAGCAGTTGATTCTTGAAACTGCTGACTTTGTAACAGATACAAATAATGAAAATGGCGTAGCAAAGGCAATAGAAAAATATGTTTTAAAGCAAGAATAAACGGTCTGTAAAATGGACCGTTTTTTTAGCAGATATGAAAGTATAAAACTTTCTTGACTCGCTCACTGGCTAAAAGCTCGGGCGTCTTGGGACAGGAACTACGCTTGCTCGTCTTCACGAAGGACATTTACTTTTTCGTTCGTCCCACCGTAAAGATTTGTCTCAGGCGTAAGTCACTTGCACGTCAATCACTCGTAAGTGCAATTAAGGCTTGCACTCACGAAGCATAAGTGCAACATCACCTAGTCACCGTTGTTACGGCTTCGAGGAAGGCCGACTAAGAACAGGCTCTCTGCCTAACGCCGGAATACCCCTAGTGATGAGGGCACGTTTTCTTTAACGAACGCCAAGTTTTCTAATGAATACTTTCCGTTTGAAAGGAAAGACTAATAGTAGTGAGAATGTTAATCGAAAAAAATCGAGAAGTGAGACAACCAAAATTAGCTTAGCAAATTGGGCGAGTATTGCAAGCAAGTCTAAACTATTTCGTTATGTCAACTTTCTTTATTTTCAAAAAAGAGGTATAATAAAGATAAGTGAAAGGGGATGGTACAATGGCTTTTTCTAGAGGACCAAAAGAACCATTACCAGAGGTTGAAACGAATGTATGGTCATGTACAAATGATGACTGTCAAGGTTGGATGAGAGAATCATTCAGCTTTGCTAAAGAGCCTGAATGTCCACTATGTCAATCCGACATGGAACAGGAAATTCGAATTCTTCCAGATTTAGAATAAAAATAATGATATTGGACTGAAATGAGAAGGTTTTAGTCTATTTTATTTTACAACGAAAAACTTGGGATAAGCCCAAGTTTTTGTGTTTTCAACTACATATCAAATTATGGATAAGGTGTTGCTCAAGTTGAAGTTGAAGTTGCTCAAGTTGAGAAGGAAGGTTGCTCAGTTCGGATGAAATCCCAGCAAGGATCATTAATATCACATATAAATTGGTAACGGATACTATGCAAAGCCGGCTGTATTTAAATGTGATAATATAATTAGAGTTTTCTAAGAAGGAATTTTGAACCAGAACGTTTAAAAATGATGAAGAAGCGATGGAGTCTGCAAATGATAATGCACGGATTAAAACTCCCAAGACAATAGATGGTAAGTTTTTTACAACTTGACTATAATTATTGCATCATAATTAGGAATGTACAATATACTAAAAGTAAGAGGAAATGATATTTAAAATGGTTGAAAGTGTATCAGCGACTTACAGATTTTCCGAACGGGAAAGCCCACTGTCTTTAGACATGGGATGAAAGTGAGGTAAAGTACGGAGTGATACAAAAAACGAAGGTTTGTACCACTTCAAGTATTTGAAATTCTTTTTTCTTAAGAAATGCATGAAAATAAAATCAAAAAAGGTACAAATGTTCCTGTTTATGTTATAATTGAAGCAGGAGGTGGGCAACTTGCAAACGATCACACTTAAGCTAGAGCTTCAAAAACCGACAAAAGAGAAAATGGCAATGTACCGTAAAATGACAGCGATAAATACCGCTT
The DNA here is from genome assembly GCF_051918545.1 of Pseudogracilibacillus amylolyticus (SeqCode). Taxonomy (NCBI): domain Bacteria; kingdom Bacillati; phylum Bacillota; class Bacilli; order Caryophanales; family Bacillaceae; genus Pseudogracilibacillus; species Pseudogracilibacillus amylolyticus (SeqCode). Next base: position 8,631 of record NZ_JBPPZG010000160.1, read on the forward strand.
TTTCGAATTGGCTTTTGGGTTTTGACGAACTTCAAACAGCTACTTCGAAAGTGTTTAAACGTTATTCGGATGAGCCATTTCCTTCCGCTATTGTCAATCAAACGATTCGGGCAGTAAAGTCGAAAAAGAAAAAACAGAAAGCGGAAACGTTTCGTTGTATGTGGTGTAGCTTCAATAATCAAAACTTTAAGGTGGAAAAAGAAAACGGGTTATATAAAGTTTCTTTTCCTACACTAGAAAAGCGGGTTGGTGTGCCTGTCGTCTATACGGACCATCAACAGCGGTGGCTTGACAAACTTTTGTCTGGCACGGTTAAACAAGGCGCTGCGGAACTTTTTGAAAAAAGAGGGCAGTGGTTTGTCGCAATCGCCTTGTCCTTTAAAGTGGAGAAAAAGCAAGCCGATCAAGCTTCATCGAGCACCATGGGCATTGATATCGGATTGCGCCAGCTTGCTGTAGCTACTATTGGAACGACATCTATCTTCTTCTCGGGAAAGAAAATAGCATATCGAAGAAGGCGCTTTGCCTCCCGCAGACGAAAACTTGGGAGCTTGAAGAAACTTGATGCTATTCGCAAATCGAAAAACAAGGAATCTGCTTGGATGAAAGAAACAAACCATAAGATAAGCCGTCAAATTGTCAAATTCGCATTGGAGAACGGTGTTCATCTAATTCG
>NZ_JBPPZG010000161.1:0-8951 GCF_051918545.1 Pseudogracilibacillus amylolyticus (SeqCode)
AAGTCTTTCAAGATCATAGACAGTTTTTAAAGCTTCTCTTAGTGCATCTCGCTCGATAAACGCATTCGTTAATGCTTCAACAACTTGTAAACGGTCATTAATTCTCTTTTTATCCGTCAAGGGTCTTTCTACCCATCTTTTTAAGGTTCTAGCTCCCATTGCGGTAACTGTTTTATCGAGGACCCAAAGTAAAGAACCGTACCTATCTTTTTTTCGGATTGTTTCCGTTAATTCAAGGTTACGCTTAGAGTACATATCAAGAGAAACATAATTTTGTAATTTTATTATTTTTGGTTTTTGTAAATGGTGAAGCGATCTTTTTTGTGTATGTACGATATAATTTAAGATTCTGCTAAATGCTTTTAAAAATCGTTCATCCTCAAGATTTTCAAGTAAATGACGAAATTCACCAATAAAATTTACCTCATCTTCATATGAAAGAACAATTTGTAATTGATTCTCTAATTGATTTCGATAAGACTCAGGTAGCTTAGAACTAATTACAAGTTCTTTTATTTGTTGATTTACTAACTCGTGAATCACAGTAGAAAAGTCTGCTTCGACTAATACAATTTGTGACTCTCCGGTTGACAGTTCATGATAAACAATGACGAAAGAATCATCTTTAAAATGTGATAAACTTGCGATATAATTACTCTCCGTTTCAAGTAACATAGAAGATTCCATCACTGTACCTGGAGTGATTAATTGAACGACTTCCCTTTTTACTACACCTTTAGCTTTTTTCGGATCTTCTACTTGCTCACATATAGCAACTTTATATCCTTTATCTACAAGAGTTTTTATATATCCTTCTGCTGAATGATAAGGCACACCACACATCGGTATAGGCTCTTTTTGACCAGAGTCTCTTTTTGTTAAAGTAATTTCAAGTTCTTGCGCTGCCTTAATCGCATCTTCATAAAACATTTCATAAAAATCACCGAGACGAAAAAAAAGAAATGCATCTTGGTGTTCGGCTTTTATTCGTAAATATTGTTGCATCATTGGTGTCTGATTTGACATAAATAAATCCTCCAAAAATGGTTCATACTATCAATCTATTATAACACACAAAATGGAACAGATAAAAAGGCTAGTTATACCTCTACATTGTTTTCCCTATCATTCATCTTGTGTTAAAATGGTAATACTTTAAGCAGTGCAGTGTCAGGAGTTTAAATCAAGGAGTTATTCAGATGAAAATTACATTTTTAGGTACGGGGGCCGGCATTCCTTCTAAAGAAAGAAATGTAACCTCAATTTTGCTTGATCTTACACAAGAAAATAATAAATTATGGTTATTTGATTGTGGGGAGGCGACACAACATCAAATATTACATACTTCTATTAAACCGAGAAAAATAAATAAAATTTTTATTACTCATTTACACGGGGATCATATCTTTGGGCTTCCAGGTATGTTAAGCAGCCGATCATTTTTAGGCGGGACGGAACCGTTAACTGTTTATGGCCCAATAGGAATTAAACAATATATTGAAACCTCTTTGGAGATTAGTCAATCTCATCTATCTTATCCAATCCATTTTGTAGAACTGGATACGAGTGGAAATGTTTTTGAAGATAATGATTTCATAGTTGATTGTGTTCTGCTGGATCATAATATTAAGAGCTTTGGATTCCGTATTAAGGAAAAAGACAAACTTGGTGAACTGAATGTACGAAAATTACAAGAATTAGGTATCCCTCCTGGTCCTATATATAGCAAAATTAAGCAACAAGAGCAAACAGTTTTGGAAGATGGACGAGTAATCGAAAGAAACGATGTTGTGGGCGAGCCTAAAAAAGGCAGAATTATCTCTATATTTGGGGACACAAGATATATTCCGAAACATGCTTCGTTTATAAATGGATCGAATCTGTTAATCCATGAAGCTACATTTGATGCTTCCAAACTAGATTTAGCTAATAACTATTTTCATTGTACGACGGAACAAACAGCTGAGTTTGCAAAAAAAGGAAATGTACAGACACTAATATTGACCCATATTTCCTCTAGATATCAACAAGAAGATAAAAATCAGTTATTGCAAGAAGCAAAATGTATTTTTCCAGACACAATGTTAGCATATGATTTTTTTACGTATGAAGTAAAGTGAGAATTTGTTTCAAAGGTAAAAAAGAATTTTTAAAGATTAGATAACTCTGTTAAAAACAAGAGGTTAGGACAAATATGTTCTAGTCATACAGAAATCCGAACTATATTTTTTCAAATGAAATTTGAATTAGTTCGGAATTTTTTGTGTACTTATCTATTGTTGCTGATTTTCCATAAACTGTGCAGTAACTTGGGGCAGTAATTATCTTACCGCTACGGAAATACACTACGCTTTCCGTGGGCGGCTGTTGAGCCCCTTTGTGCTACGCACTGCGTGGTCTCACCGAGGCCTTTCCTCCCACAGGAGTCTCCGTGTATTTCCTTCGCTGGTGCATGGATTATACATGTTCTATACAAGTATTCACCGTTCTAGTTGATTGTAGTGAAGGGCAGTCGACTCCTGCGGGAAAAGCACGTGTCTGAAGACTCAGAAGCAGTGGGTTTCTGCTTCGGAGGCAGACCGCCGTGCCCGCGGAAAGCGTACTGCCCGGAACGAAAATCAACGGTTTTGTAACTAGCTTTACAAACTTTCATTACTGCACAGTTTCCTTCGACTACGTATAAGGTGTGTTATAATAGTAACATTTTAAACATCTGTTGCGGCTATTTCCCAATCTTTTATGGTTACCGTGGTATAAGAATGTTGTAAGCAAGCTACTGTTTTCGATAATCATCAAGAAAGTCCTTTTGGAAACTTGTACGAAGCAATTTATTATTTTCTTCCTTATCACTCTTCAATTTTTTAAACGTATTCTCACCAAATTTTTCTTTTAGACTTTCGATTGTTTTATTCATATGGTGTTTTTTTACTTCATCCTCGTAGGTAAACAAATCCAATTGTTGAACTACATATTGGTTCTCTAATAAATCTTGAACTGTCACTCCTAACAATCGTATGGGTTCCTTAGTCCAATGTTTTTTTAATAAATCGATAACAGTAGAAGCGATTGTTTCCATATCATCAATGTATTGTGCAAGTTTTCTACTTCTTGTCACAGTTTTACGATCGTTATATCGAATCATTAGTTGCACTGTTTGTCCCATCATTTCTCTTCGTTGTAACCGTTCCTCTACTCTTGTGGCCAATTGAATTAACAGTTTTTCGATTTCTAGTTCATCTGTTGTATCTGTTGGTAACGTCTGTGAATTTCCTATACTTTTAAACTCATTCACTGCATCTGGATCTACTTTTCTTGAATCAATGCCATTTGCACGTTTTATCAATCTTTCCCCATTAATACCAAGCAAATGCGATAACGTGTATTCATCTGCTTTTGCTAGATCTCCAATAGTTTGTATGTTTATTTTATGCAGTTTTTCAGCTGTCTTTTTACCAACACCATACATATCATCAACTTTTAATGGCCAAAGTTTTTCAGGTAAATCTCGAATTCTTAAGACTGTAATCCCTAACGGCTTCTTCATATCTGAAGCGGTTTTTGCTAGAAATTTATTTGGACCAATGCCAATGCTACATGGAATATCTAAAACAGACAGTAATTCGTTTTGGATTGATTTTGCAAGCGTAATTGGATGAGTTGGATGGTCAGTTACATCCATATATCCTTCATCTATAGATACCGGTTCAATTAAAGGGGTAAAATTTGCTAACATCCTAAAAATTTTTGTAGAAGTCTCTCTGTACCTCGGAAAATTTGGACGGATGACAATTAGCTCGGGACATAATTTTTTCGCTTCCCAGAGTGGCATTGTTGTTTTAATACCTTTTGCTCTTGCTTCATAACTACTCGTTACAATAATCCCTTTTCTTTCTTCGGGATTACCCGCAATCGCTATTGGTTTTCCTTTTAGTTTTGGATTGTAAGCCATTTCTACTGAAGCATAAAAGCTATTCATATCAACGTGAAAAATTACTTTTGCTTTTTTTATCATGTTCATTCATCCTTAAACCTATAAAAGATTGGAAAAAGCGTCCATTTTTATTCGCTTTTAAATAAATTGGACGCTTTAAACGCTCACGCTTCCTTTGAAGTAGCTGTATCATTGATTATTTGAATTACTAATTTCGTTAAATTAACTAGATTACTGACATGGATGCGTTCTTTTGTTGTATGGATATGTTCATATCCGACAGACAGATTTACAGTTGGGATACCATATCCATTAAAAATATTTGCATCACTTCCACCGCCACTTTTTAAAATATCAGTTGGTAATCCATGTTTTTCGGCAGCATTTTGAGCGATTCTAACAACATCATCATCTTTATTATACTGAAATCCTGGATATATTTCTTCCACAACTACTTCTGTCCTACCTCCAAATTTTTCAGCAGTACTTTCATAAGCTGTTTGAATTTCATTTACTGTTTTTAATAATTTGTCCTTTTTTAAAGAACGAGCCTCGGAAACAATTTCCACATAGTCACAAACAACATTCGTTTGGGTTTCTTTCCCACCTTGAAAATAACCAATGTTAGCAGTTGTTTCATCATCTATTCTTCCCAAATTCATTTTAGAAATTGCTTTAGCTGCAACAGTTATTGCAGAAACGCCTTTTTCGGGTGCAACACCTGCATGGGCTGATTTTCCGTAAACTTTAGTGCTTATTTTTGATTGGTAAGGTGCTTCAACAACAATGTTACCAACTGGTCCATTGCTATCTAAAGCATACCCGAATTTTGCATTTAAAAGCGATGTATCTAATGCTTTTGCTCCAGCAAGTCCTGATTCTTCACCAACTGTGATGACAAACTGGATATCACCATGTTTTAAATTATTCTCATTTAAAAGACGAATTGTCTCTAATAAAACAGCTATTCCTGCTTTATCATCTGCTCCTAGAATTGTCGTTCCATCTGATACGATATAGTCATTTTCAATGGAAGGCTTTATATTTTTTCCAGGTGTTACGGTATCCATATGAGCAGTGAAAAATATTGTATCCATATTATCGATATTACCTTTTAAATTACAAATTAAATTATTTGCTTGATGATCTGTTTTATTCTTAGCATCATCTTCAATCACTTCTATACCTAAAGTCTTAAACTTTAGTTTTAAAACACTTGCTATTTCTGCTTCAAATTTGGTTTCAGAATCAACTTGTACTAAATCTATAAACTCATTAATTAACCGTTCTTGATTGACTTTGATCACGAGTAACGACTCCTCCTAAAATTATAACGGAATGTTTCCATGTTTCTTCTTCGGTCTTTCTTCTTTCTTATCATACAACATATCTAAAGATTGTATTAATTTTAATCTCGTATCCCGCGGATCAATAACATCATCCACCATTCCAAGTCCAGCTGCAATATATGGATTTGCAAACTTTTCTTTATACTCATCTATTTTTTCTTGTCTAGTTTGTTCTGGATGGTCACTTTCCGCAATTTCTCTAGCAAAGATAATATTTGCAGCCCCCTCAGGCCCCATCACAGCAATCTCTGCATTCGGCCAAGCAAATACTAGATCTGCACCAATTGATTTACTGTTTAATGCAACATAAGCTCCTCCGAAAGCCTTTCGAACGATTACCGTTATTTTTGGAACGGTTGCTTCTGAATATGCATACAAGATTTTCGCTCCATGACGAATAATTCCACCATGTTCCTGTTTAATACCTGGGAAAAAGCCTGTAACGTCTTCAAATGTAATAATTGGAACATTAAATGAATCGCAGAAGCGAATAAAGCGGGCTGCTTTGTCACTGGAATCAATATCAATTCCACCTGCCATATAACGTGGCTGGTTACAAACTAATCCTACGGGTTGTCCTTTTAGCCGAGCAAAGCCTACAACTATGTTTTTAGCAAAATCTTTATGTAATTCAAAGAAACTATCTGGGTCGACTATTTCATTTATTACTTTTTTAATATCATAAGGTCTAGTTGTGTCATAAGGTACGATTTCAGTTAAATCACCGCGATAATGATCATCATTGGAATCATATTCAGCTATTGGTGGTTTATTTTCATTATTGTCCGGTAAGTAAGATAAAATTGATTTAACCATATCAAGTGCTTCATCTTCAGTTTTAGCACTTAAGTGAGCGTTTCCACTTTTCGTATTATGTACATGTGCTCCACCTAAATCCTCAGCAGAAATCTTTTCCCCAGTTACGGTTTCAATAACTTTCGGCCCAGTTATAAACATTTTAGATGTTTTTTCTACCATAATGATAACATCAGTTATTGCTGGAGAATATACGGCGCCACCCGCACTTGGTCCCATAATTACGGATATTTGAGGAATGACACCTGAGTAAATCGAATTTCGATAAAATATTTGACCATAACCATCTAAAGATGAAACACCTTCCTGAATTCTAGCTCCACCTGAATCATTGAGCCCAATAAACGGCACTCCGCTTTTAGCAGCCAAATCCATGACATTCGCAATTTTTTTTGCATGCATTTCACCAAGCGCTCCACCAAAAACAGTGAAGTCTTGCGCAAATAAATATACTGGGCGTCCATTGATTTTCCCATATCCAGTTACGACACCTTCTCCATGTGCTTCAACCTTATTCATCCCGAAGTCTGTTGTACGGTGTTCCATAAATGGATTTAGTTCGACAAAAGTACCCTCATCGAGAAGATAATTTATTCTATCTCTTGCGGTTTGTTTTCCACGCTCGTATTGTTTTTCAATTCGTTCGTCTCCGCCGCCTAATTCCACTTCACGCCTCTTATCATAAAGTTCATTAATTTTACTATAAATATCCATTTTGTTCACTCCTTCATTAATGTTGGCATAATTCGACTAAAACACCATTCGTTGATTTTGGATGTAAAAATGCGATTTGTGAATTATTTGAACCTTCTTTCGGTTGTTCATTTATTAATCGGATACCTTCTGTCTTCAATTGATGTAAACGCTTTTCAATATCATTAACTTCAAGGGCGATATGATGAATTCCTTCCCCTTTTTTTTCTAAAAATTTGGCAATTGGTGATTCTTGACTGATCGGCTCAAGTAATTCAATTCTTGATTCTCCAATTTTTAAGAACGCTACTTTAACTTGTTCTGATTCAACCTCTTCAATATTTTCTAATGTTAACCCTAATAAATCTTTATAAAATGATAGTGAATCCTCTATATTATGTACAGCAATTCCAATATGAGCTATTTTTTCTGGAGCTGTAAAAGTACCATTTTTCAGTTCCAATTTTTTTCCCCCTTCTATTGGTATGCAAAATTATTATATACTTGTCCATTTTAACATTTAACGATAAACTATATAATAGAAATTGCTCTAAAGGGGGTTTAACGGTGGCGAAAAAACAAAATCAGGCACCTAGAAGAAAATCGAAACGTGAGCGACGAATGAAATTTTTCATCTATTTAATGGTTCTTGCCATGCTTTTATCTCTACTTACAGCAGGTTTAAGTGGTTTAGCACTATTATAAATAAATTTTTTAGAAGACTGGATGCTTCATTGCTGTTTTCCTGTCTTCTTTTCATTTTTTAGGTTTACTTCTTCAGGTTTTTTAAATTTACTTTTTAATGTTAAGTATTCTTCAATATCATAAAGTAGCTGAAAAAGGCTTGCTCTTGTTTCAAATTCATCTTGTGTTGCTGGTAACTCCTCTTTTTTAAATTCATTTTTAATATCCTTCAATTCATCCAAAAATAAAACAGCTGTATTACCTGGATGTACTGCTTCACTTAATTTTTCAAAAAAGTCCGCAATACGTTCCGATATGTCATCTCTTTTTGGTAGTCGTGTAACAAGCGGTAGCATTTGCTGTAGTAAATCAAATTGTTTTTTTCGCATTATAAAATAACTTTCAAACGAATGATCGTCACGTAATAAATGATTTTCTCTGTCCCGCTCCACTAATTCCTCGGCTTCAATTAAAATTTCTTCTACTTTGGTTATTTCTTTTCCGTCCCAATCCATATTTTTCTCCCGGATATAAAGGGCGATTTCAAGTAAGATTATTTTAAAATTGTTTTCTAACTCTTTTTGCTTTGCTTTTAACTGCTTATCTAAGCTCGGCATATATAAATTAACAAGCAGTCCAGTACCAATACCGATAACAATTAATAAAAATTGATCGATTAAAAAATCGATTTTAATCGTTCCGAAAGCATACAAATTAAGGGTTATAACCGTACTTGTCATTATTCCTTTTTCTATTTTGAGTAAAACGGTTGTTGGGATAAAAACTGCAAGCAACACACCAAGTATAATCGGTGAGTAACTAAATAATTCAAAAAAAACAACAGAAAATATGATTGCTAAAATACATGCGATAAAACGGTGCCAAGCACTTTCAACAGATTTTTTTCTAGAAGGTTGGATACACAAAATTGTTAATATTCCTGCTGAGGCAACATTAGTTACATTAAATAATTGTGCTATAGTAATTGCAATTGGTGTAGCAATTGCCGTTTTAATCGTACGATAACCGATTTTCACCTTTCAATCTCCCTCAAGTAAATTCTTCTTTTTCTTTTTTTAAAAACTAATAATCAACAGATTAATGTTCCAAACTTTATCCCCAGAATCCATAAACTGTGTAGTAAAGTTCAAATAGCAACAGTCCTACTACGGAAATACACTACGCTTTCCGTGGGCGGCTGTTGAGCCCCCTTGTGCTACGCACTGCGTGGTCTCACCGAGGCCTTTCCTCCCACAGGAGTCTCCGTGTATTTCCTTCGCTGGCTGTGCTAGTAAACGGTCTGCACAGTTTGATACTGCTATCATAATGGTTGATTGAAGCCGGAGGGCAGTCGACTCCTGTGGGAAAAGCACGTGTCTGAAGACCCCGCAGCGGTGGGGTTTCCGCGAGGCAGGTTAAGTGCGCGACGTCCTGTCGCAACACCTGCACTTGCACGTCCTGTGCTTCGGAGGCTGAAG
>NZ_JBPPZG010000161.1:8961-9289 GCF_051918545.1 Pseudogracilibacillus amylolyticus (SeqCode)
CGGAAAGCGTACTGCCCGGAGGCGGAAATCAACGAAGCTGTTACTAGTTTTTAAATTTTCACTACTCAACAGTATCCTTCAACTATGTAATCCTTAAACCATACTTTTTCGTTTGCTAAAAATAAGACTGCTTCAGGAATGAGGCAGTCTTATTAGAAAAAGCTTATTATATTTCTTCGCAGTGTTCATCGAAAATATTTTGTAAACGATTGATTACTTCCATTGGACTTGAACCTTCGATATCGTGACGTTCTAACATTGTAACTATTTTACCATCTTTTAAAAATGCAAATGATGGTGATGAAGGTGGATAACCTTCAAAGTACGT
>NZ_JBPPZG010000162.1:0-693 GCF_051918545.1 Pseudogracilibacillus amylolyticus (SeqCode)
ATGACGTGCTTTCCGTCAAATTTGTAAAAAAGAAAGTTGTAACTGACATAATTGATAAACCGATAATAAGTAGCCATCTTGCACCAATCGCATCAAAAATCCGCCCAATGAATGGCGATAAAATCCCCATAATTAATGCACCAGGGAAAATCATTATACCTGATTCGAGTGCTGTAAAACCGGCCATCAATTGCATATATATCGGTAAAATTGTTTCCGAGGCAATTAACATCGTAAAAGCGATCATTCCAATAACTGTTGTAAACGTATAAATTTTATATGTAAATACTCGAAATTCTAAAACTGGCTGTTTTAATTTGAATTGTCTTAAGATGAATAAGGTTAATGTAATTGTTCCGACAATCAGTGAGATTATTACACCTTTATTTGACCAGCCGTAATTTCCGACACTACTAAACCCGTACAATAATCCGCCAAAACCGAACATCGATAATACGATCGATACGTAATCCACTTTTGGAAACGTTCGGGTGATAATATTTTTCATAAAAAAATAACCGATTATCAGGTCAATGACCGCAAGTGGCAAGATGATATAAAACAGTGATCTCCAAGGTAAAAACTCAATCAACCATCCTGATAAAGAAGGACCTAGTGCAGGCGCAAACGAAATGACGAGTCCAGTCATTCCCATTGCAAAACCTCGTCTTTCCACTGCAAAAATTAACATAA
>NZ_JBPPZG010000162.1:703-9247 GCF_051918545.1 Pseudogracilibacillus amylolyticus (SeqCode)
ACTCTTCCTACCATTAATATTGGAAAATTAATCGAAAATGCACAGACAATTGTTCCAACAATAAAGGTAGACATCGAAACAACAAACAGCCGCCTCGCCGTAAACGTCTCCATTAAAAACGCAGTAATTGGTATCATAACTCCGTTTACTAACATAAAAATAGTTGTCACCCACTGACCGGAATTTTCGGTCAGATTAAACTCCGTCATAATATGTGGTGTTGCTGTTATTAATAATGTTTGATTTAAAATAGCTAAAAAGGAACCGCCAAGTAATATGGCAACAATCGTTAATCGATTATATTGTTCCGAATTTTGTGTAGTAAATTCTGTCACATACTCAACCCCTGCTGTGCCTATATATTAACATATATTATATATCTTAATCTCAATAAAAACATCCTTATCGCTTAATTTTGAGCATTTTAATTTTTTTCGTACATTCCATTTGAATTAATTTCTCCCTCTTCTAAAGAAGAATACAAACATTAAGAGGAAGACAACAGCGATTAAAATATAAGCTACAAAGGAATAGATCGTTAAAAATTGAAGGATGTCAGTCCAAGACCGTCCTAATAAAGCCCCCGTTATTACTAAAACCGTATTCCAAATGCCTGTCCCAATCATTGTAAAAAGTAAAAACACCCAAAACTTCATTCTTGCCATGCCGGCTGGGATAGAAATAAGACTACGCGCAATCGGAATCATTCTACAAAAAAGGACAGTCCAGTAGCCATACTTTTCAAACCACTTATTTGCTTTATATAAATCCTCTTTTTTTAATCGAAGCACATGCCCCCATCGGTCAACTATTTTTTCCATCCGCGTGATATTCAGTACTTTTCCTAAACCATATAAAATAATTGCACCAATAATGGATCCTGTTGAAGCGGTAATAATTACCCCAAACAGTGTCAGCTTAGAATAGGTCGTCAAAAATCCCCCAAATAATAAAATTACTTCTGACGGAATTGGTGGAAATAGATTTTCCAATGCCATCAAAATAAATACACCGATATAACCGAATTGTTCCATTATATTTGTAACAAACTCTTGCATAAGACTCATCTCCATTATCTAAAGCCTGTACTTTATATATAGTACTCCCGAATAATTTTATGTAGAAAATGTTTTTTGGTTGATATCGGAATTAGACTATCTGCGAAAATAGTAAGCTAGGCAATACATAAGGGTGGGCTTCATGCTAAATAAGTGAGGAAATTTGGCGATTGCATGTAGAGTATGGGAAGACACATAAAAAAACAGCTATCAAAAATATTATTTAAAAATTTTTTTGATACCTGTTGCTTCTAAACGGAACAGTTGATGGAAACTGTTCCGTAAATTCAATATTGTCCTACCGCTACGAAAATACACTGCGCTTTCCGCAGGCGGCTGATGAGCCTTCCTTGTGCTTCGCACTGCGTTGTCTCACCTAGGCCTTTCCTCCTGCAGGAGTCTCCGTGTATTTTCTTCGCTTGTGTAGTGGATAAATGTTCTATACTATACCAAGGATATTCACCGATCCAGTTGATTGTAGTGGAGGGCAGTCGACTCCTGCGGGAAAAGCACGTGTCTGAAGACTCAGAAGCAGTGGTTTTCTGCTTCGGAGGCTGAAGCCGTGCCCGCGGAAAGCGTACTGCCCGGAGCGAAAATCAACGGCGGCGATTTAACTGCGCAGTTTATGGGTTTTGTGCCAAATTAAATGACAGGCGATATGATCTTTTTGAAAAAGCTATATTTTATGATGAATGAGGTGATACTTGTGCTAGAGCGATTACAATCATTGGAAGACCGCTATAATAAATTAAATGAACTTTTAAGTGATCCTGAAATCATTAGTGATCCAAATAAATTACGAGAATATTCGAAGGAACAATCTGATTTAGAAGATGCAGTAGTTGCTTATCGAGAATATAAAAATACAGTAAGTGAATTAAAAGACGCAAAAGAAATGATGGAAGATAATCTTGATGACGAAATGTTAGAAATGGTAAAAATGGAAATCGAATCGTTAACTGAAAAAAATGATCAATTGGAAGAAGAGTTAAAAATTCTTTTATTGCCAAAAGATCCAAATGACGACAAAAACGTAATCATGGAAATTAGAGCGGCAGCCGGTGGGGATGAAGCGGCATTATTTGCTGGAGACTTGTACCGGATGTATAGTCGCTACGCTGAAGCAAACCGTTGGAAAACAGAAGTGATTGAAGCGCACACAACTGGTGTTGGTGGATTTAAAGAAATAATTTTTATGATCCATGGTAATGGCGCGTTTTCTAAATTAAAATTTGAAAATGGAGCTCATCGCGTCCAGCGTGTTCCAGAGACAGAAGCGAGTGGTAGGGTGCATACGTCTACAGCAACTGTTGCTGTTTTGCCAGAAGCAGAAGATGTAGAAATTGAATTAAATGAAAGTGATATTCGGGTAGATCGATTTGCTTCGAGTGGTCCTGGTGGACAGAGTGTAAACACGACGATGTCTGCTGTAAGATTAACACACCTCCCTACAGGAATCGTTGTTTCTTGTCAGGATGAAAAATCACAAATTAAAAATAAAGAAAAAGCGATGAAAGTACTTAGAGCTAGACTCTATGATAAATATCAACAAGAAGCTCAAGCGGAATATGATGAATCAAGAAAATCTGCTGTTGGAACTGGCGATCGTTCTGAACGAATTAGAACATATAATTTTCCACAAAATAGAGTAACGGATCATAGAATTGGTCTTACGATTCAGAAATTAGATCAAATTTTAGCTGGAAAACTTGACGAGTTTATTGATGCTCTACTTTTAGATGACCAAACGAAAAAGCTTGAACATATAGGTGAATAAAAATGAATGTAAAGAAACAATATGAAGTCCTTGAATGGGCTTTTTCTTTTTTAAGAAACTATAATAGAGAAGAAAAAGTTGCCGAAATTTTATTACAGCATCATTTAAACATGTCTAGAGCAACTTTTTTTGCCAATATGCGAGAGGATATTTCAACAACAATTGTTGAGCAATTTACATCTGATATAAAAAAGCATGCTTTAACAGGAGTGCCTGTTCAACATCTAACGGGATATGAAATGTTTTATGGGAGAAAATATATAGTAAATGAGCATGTATTAATTCCCCGATTTGAAACGGAGGAACTTGTTGAACATGTTATATCATTAGTGGATAAATATTATAAAGATCGTCAATTGGTCATAGCAGATATCGGAACTGGTAGTGGTATAATTGCTATTACATTAGCGTTAGAACTTCCCAATGCAACAGTTTATGCTACTGATATTTCAGAAAAAGCGCTTAATGTTGCAAAAAAGAATGCTAAAAATCACCATGCTTCTGTTCAGTTTTTGCAAGGGGACTTTTTACAACCGATAATTGACTCATCAGTAAATCCCCAGATTATTGTATCTAATCCTCCCTATATTAGTGAAAAAGAACGTGATTCGTTAGTAGATACAGTGAAAAAATTCGACCCGGATTTGGCTCTGTTTGCTGATAATAACGGACTAGCTGCCTATAAAAAAATAATCACACAACTAAAAGAATTTCCACCTACCGAATCGCGAAGAATATGTTTTGAAATTGGTTATACACAATCTTTAGCAATTACTAATATGTTAAAACATACTTTTGAGGCAGCCAATGTAAAAACAATGAAAGATATGAACGGATTAGATCGGATAATTTCTGCGCATATAAATTAGTTTTCCTTGTTTATAATGAATTGATTTTGCCCATACTGTAAATAACTTTTATGGTGGGGGATAATATGATGAAAAAGGAAATACTATTTATTATATTCATAGTTTTAACAGGATGTAGTACAGAACTGAACGGAGTAAGTAAAATTAATTCTGAAAGTACTTTTCAAACGATTCCGGATGATGCCATTCGCTTGCGGATACTCGCTAATAGTGACTCGGAACAGGATCAGTATATAAAGCGGATCGTACGAGATGAGGTAAATGAATTTATAACAGTCTTAGTAGAAGAAATTGATAATATTGAAGAGGCAAGAGAGTTAATTGCTGACAATGTACCGAAAATACAACATATCGTCCAGGAGACGTTAAATAAATTAGAGGTTTCTGATTCGTTTACTGTTGAATACAGTTCTAATGTAACTTTTCCAATGAAAGTTTATGATAATTTTGTATACCCAGCTGGGGAGTACGAGGCGGTTTTAATCTCAATCGGTGAAGGGAAAGGTTCAAATTGGTGGTGTGTTCTATTTCCACCCTTATGTTTTTTAGACTTTTCGAATGGATCAACAGTTGCAGAAGCAAGTGAAGATAAAGCAGAGACAGTTGACGACTCATTGGTGGAAAGTGATGATGACGACAGCATTTCAAAGGATGACCTGGAAAACCACGAAGACCTTGATGATATTGAAAACGCTGACGATGACGAAGTAGAAGTAAAATTTTTTCTATTTGAATGGCTTGGTTTATCATAATTCCTATTAATAGAACATAAGGTAATAGAAGAAAACGAGTAATAGAGGTGGAAGAATGAATATCATTGAAGCTTCTGAAGTAACAAAAGAACGCCTGGAACAATTTTTAGAGAACAATAATCAAATCGATATTAGTTCTTTATTAAATACAGGTTACGTTGTAGAATATGATGATAAAATTATTGGTTGCTTTGAGTTAGCCCCAATAGAAAATGGCGCTTATTGGCTGAAACAATTGTACATTATTCGAAATGAAGCAGTAAAATTACCTGTATTATTGGAATTTATATTAGTTTTTGCGAAACAAAAGAAAGCAAAAGTTGTCTATGCTCACAGTGAACAACCTGTAACAGACTTATTACTTGAGTCGCTAAGTTTTTCATTACAGACGAGCCAATCTCTTCAATTGCAACAAGCTGTTAAACGCAAAGGCCACTGGTGGTCTTATAAATATGCAAATTAAATATAGGGTGAAATTGGTCTACTAAAAAAGCTTGTATGAAAAGTGTACAAGCTTTTTTTATTGAAAAATTATGCATGCTAAGGTTTCTGATAAAAAATTGTACATAGGTGCACTCTTCGACTAAAATGTAGAGGAGAAATGAGGTAATTTCTATGGAAACAAAACATTTAATTGTTGAAGGAAAGACTGAAAAGGAGCAGGTAATAAAAGAAGCCGCTGATCTATTAGTTAAAGGTGAAGTTGTAGCTATTCCTACCGAGACAGTTTACGGTTTAGGAGCAAATGCGAGAGACGAAGCAGCAGTCGATAAAATTTTTAAAGCGAAAGGACGTCCCAATGATAATCCTTTAATTATTCACGTTGCTTCTAAGGAACAACTTTTTAGTTTAGTAAAAAACTTTCCTACTTATGTAGAGAAATTAATTGATACATTTTCGCCTGGACCAATAACTTATGTACTTGAAAGTAGTGGAAAAATTGCCTCCAACGTAACAGCCGGGTTGTCAACTGTAGGATTACGAATTCCAAAGAACGAAATAACGCTGACGTTACTAGAGCAGACAAATTTACCAATTGCTGCTCCAAGTGCAAACTTATCCGGCAAACCAAGTCCGACAACTGCACAGCATGTATTAGAAGACCTAGATGGAAAAATTGCTGCTGTATTAGATGGAGGACCAGCCAATGTAGGGGTGGAGTCCACTGTTGTTGATTGTACACAGGAAATACCAGTAATATTACGATTGGGAAAAATTACTGCTGATGATATTAAACAGGTGGCTGGAGAGGTGAAGCTTGCAACAAAAATCACCGAAAATACACGAACGCCTAAATCACCTGGAATGAAATATAAACATTATGCACCAGATGTTCCGTTAATTCTCGTTCAGGATAATGATAAATTACAAGAAATAATTGATGAAGAAGGAAGTAAAGGAAATCGCGTCGGTGTTTTGATGAGCACTGCTTTCACGAATGAAATTAAGGCAGACCAAATTATTATACTAGGTCGTGATGAGGAAGAAATAGCGGCAAAATTGTATGACGCCCTACGTTCTTTTAAACAAAATGAAGTAGATATTGTCGTATGTGAATCCTTTCCGCGAGAAGGTGTTGGAAAAGCAGTCATGGATCGAATTGAAAGAGCAGCGAACAAAATAATTTAATCTAATAATCACCTTAACCATGAATCCCTTAAAACATATTCCTTTGTGTTACTGCATAAATTGTACAAGCAGGGCGCGAGGGGGCATAAATATGTTTGATGGGCAATTGAGTGAAATAGGTTCAATATTATTTATGGCATTTGCCTTAGGATTAGATGGCTTTTCAGTAAGTTTGGGAATAGGAATGCAAAATATTCGATTAAGAAGAATTGCTATGATTGGTTTTATAATCGGTTTATTTCATATGCTATTACCGTTTATCGGAATCTCTTTTGGTCAATTTTTATCTGAGAAATTGGAAGATATAACTTCTGTCATCGGTGGGTTTATTTTAGTATTTATTGGCTCGTATATGATTTTTTCAGCGTTACAACCTCGAGCGAAATTTATAGAAAATCCGGCTGGAATTCAACTGCTGTCTGTTGCATTTATTGTAAGTATAGACAGCTTGCCGGTAGGAATAAGCTTAGGGATTTCGGGTGTGGCGACAATATTGATTATCTTTTTATTCGGTATATGTACAATGATCTTATCTTGGATCGGATTAATTATAGGGAAAAAGGCACATTCTGTTCTTGGTATGTACAGCGAAATAGTAGGCGGGATTATTCTATTCCTGCTCGGTATTAACGTGGTTTTCGTAAGTTAAAAAGTATGAAACCAACTCTTTGTGAAAAATGAAACTTTTTTACTATTTTATTAACAATCTGAAAAGTTTTATGGTATATTGAAACTAAGAATTAAAAAGGATGAAAAAAATGAATGTATTATTTGTTTGTACAGGAAATACATGTCGAAGTCCGATGGCTGAAGCATTACTAAAAGAAAAGGCTCCACATATACAAGTTCAATCTGCGGGAATTTTTGCACATCCTAACGATAGTGCAAATAAAAATGCTGTTCGAGCACTCGCCGAAAGAGATCTTCATCTAGTACATTGTGCCCAACCGGTAACTGGAAAACTGCTGAAATGGGCAGATCTTGTAATTACAATGACAGAAGCGCATAAGCAATTATTAATTGATCAATTTCCAAAATATAAAGATAAATACCACACATTAATTGCGTACTCTCTAGGTGAAGAGGATAGCCAAAGCGGGGATATTATCGATCCGTTTGGTGGAGATTTATTTATGTATAAACAGACTTTAGCAGAACTTGAAAAATATATTGATGCATTCATTCACAAATTAGACACCTAAGCCAGGGAGGCAAGCCGATGAAAAAGAAATATCGATTTAATTTACAATTGAAGCTAGTTGTGTTCACTACATTATTAGCGTTAATTACGTATACGACAAGTGGATTCTTTATTTATGTGGTCTATGATTATATTAAGCCGTATTGGGAGATTTCTCAGCAATGGTTTGTTATTATTACATTATTATTAGGAATTATATGGTCGGGTATTCTTGCCTTTTTTGCTGCTCGTTTTATAACTAAACCACTGCAAAGACTTGAAACTGCTGCATCTGGTGCTGCGAAAGGAAACCTGAATCAAGAAATAATTATTCCCAAATCAGATGATGAAATTCGTGCATTAAGCATTGCTGTAGATACAATGTTTAAAAATATTAAGAACATGGTACATAATATTGACCAAAACTTTAATAATACTAGTAAAACTGTTTCTGAGATGAAAGATGTTTCTGAAAAAGCAACAAAACATTCTGTTGCAATTAGTGGTGCGACGGAAGATATTGCTGAGGGTGCCATTAGTTCAGCTGAAGCAACGCAGCAAACTGCAACAGCAGTGGAAGAAGCAACGAATTTAGCACAAGAGGTACAAGTGAAGGCTGAACAATCAACTGGAAAATCAGAAGAAATGCTAAAAATACTATCGGAAAGTAACGTTGTTGTCAATCAATTGGTACAAGGTATTCAGATGCTTGCAAATGAACAAGAAATATCGTTAAAAGATGTGGAAGAATTAAAGTCAAATGCAATTCAAGTCGAATCAATTATAACAATGGTTGGGGAAATTGCTGAACAAACAAATTTACTTGCACTAAATGCATCTATTGAAGCTGCTAGAGCGGGAGAACATGGACAAGGGTTTGCGGTAGTCGCTGATGAAATAAGGAAATTAGCGGATGAAAGTGCACAAGCTGTCCAGCAAATTTCATCATTAATTACAGCGATTCAAAAAGATGTTACCCTCGTTGTAAGTAAAATTAATGAACATGTAAATCAGGCTAAAGAGGAAGCAAAAAGTGGTGAGCTGACGAGTAAATCTTTTGAAGACATGTCAGTCTCAGTTACAGAAGTAGCTGCTGAAATTGAAAGCATTAGAAACTTAGTTAATCGTCAACTTCATTTTATAGAATCTACCGTAGAACAATCTCAAGAAGTTGCAGCAATTGCCGAAGAAACTTCCGCAGCAACGGAAGAAGTGAGTGCAGCAATTACAGAACAGGACACAACGATTCAAGCAGTTGATAAATTGGCTCGTGAATTAG
>NZ_JBPPZG010000163.1:0-9245 GCF_051918545.1 Pseudogracilibacillus amylolyticus (SeqCode)
TTTCACTACTCAACAGTATCCTTCTACTTTGATCCAAAAGAGGAATTGAAACAGAACATAATCCATTTAGAAAGTGAGGATATGCTTATGGATATCCATTTAACAGATGAACAGAAAATGATCCAGAATTTAGTAAGAGATTTTGCAGAAAAAGAAATCAAACCACAAATTGAGCAAATGGAAAAAGGTATATTTCCAGCCGAGATCATTAGAAAGATGGGCGAATTAGGGTTAATGGGTATTCCAATCCCCGAAAAATATGGGGGCAGCGGAATGGATTTCACATCGTATATTATAGCGATTCATGAGATTTCTAAAGTAAGTGCAACTATAGGTGTTGTTTTATCGGTTCATACCTCAGTAGGGACAAATCCTATTCTTTACTTTGGAAATGATGAGCAGAAACAATATTATTTACCTAAATTGGCATCTGGGCAATATTTAGGAGCATTTGCTTTGACAGAACCACAAGCTGGATCTGACGCAGCAAATATAAAACTACGGGCTAGAGAACAAGATGGCGACTATATACTTAATGGTTCGAAAATATTTATTACAAATGGAAAAGAAGCAGATACATTTATCACTTTTGCTAGAACAAGTGAAGTTGCTGGTTCTAAAGGGATTAGTGCATTTATTGTCGAGAAAACGAACCCCGGACTGCAAATCGGAAAAAGTGAAAAGAAAATGGGATTACATGGTTCAAGTACTGTTTCGTTGAATTTTGATCAATGTAAAGTAAGAAAAGATCAACTGCTTGGGAAAGAAGGAGAAGGCTATAAAATTGCGATGGCCAATTTAAATATAGGCAGAATAGGTATTGCAGCACAAGCTTTAGGAATTGCCGAAGGGGCTTTAGAACATGCCATTTTATATGCAAAAGATCGTGAACAGTTTGGAAAACCGATCTCACACAATCAAGGGATTGCTTTTAAATTAGCGGATATGGCAACAGAAGTTGAAGCAGCAAAACTATTAGTGTATCAAGCCGCCAATTTGATCCAGCAAAATCGGGCTTGTGCAAAAGAAGTTTCCATGGCTAAACTTTTTGCAGCCCAAACAGCAAGGAAGGTTGCGATAGAGGCTGTACAGATTTTCGGAGGATATGGCTATACAGAGGATTATCCAGTAGAACGATATTTTAGAGATGCAAAGATAACTGAAATTTACGAAGGTACGAATGAGATACAACGAATCGTCGTTGCAAAAAATTTACTTCAATAACAGGGGGATTTTAAAATGAATTTTCAATTAACGGATGAGCAAAAAATGTTGCAAAAGATGGTGCGAGACTTTTCTTTAAATGAGGTAGAGCCAACTGCTGCGGAAAGAGATGAGGAAGAACGTTTTGACCGAGAAATATTCGACAAAATGGCAGAGCTTGGTTTAACAGGGATTCCATGGCCTGAAGAATATGGTGGAATAGGATCTGATTTTGTAAGTTATTGTATAGCCGTCGAGGAATTGTCTCGTGTATGTGCTTCTACCGGGGTGACATTATCTGCCCACGTATCGCTTGCGAGCTGGCCTATATATAAATATGGTAACGAAGAACAAAAGTTAACATACTTAAAAAGATTAGCGGAAGGTTCTGCACTTGGAGCGTATGCTTTGTCTGAGCCAGGAGCCGGAAGTGATGTAGCATCAATGAAAATGACAGCGGTTAAAGAAGGCGACGAATATATTTTAAATGGGAGTAAAGTGTGGATTACTAACGGCGGTGTCGCGGATATTTATGTCGTTTTTGCAAAAACGGATCAGGATGCAGGTCACCGTGGGATTAGCGCCTTTATCGTAGAAAAAGGAACAGAAGGTTTTACATTTGGGAAAAAAGAGAAAAAACTTGGAATCCGTTCTTCTCCAACGACAGAATTAATTTTTGAAAATTGTCGTATTCCTAAAGCTAATTTATTAGGAGAAGAAGGGGAAGGGTTTAAAATAGCGATGACAACGCTTGATGGGGGAAGAAGCGGGATTGCTGCTCAAGCAGTTGGTATTTCGCAAGGTGCTTTAGACGCTGCTACTGAATATGCCAAAGAACGTGAACAATTTGGAAAACCAATAGCACATAATCAAGGAATTTCTTTTAAGTTAGCCGATATGGCTACAGAAACAGAGGCTGCCAGACTGTTAACATATAAAGCTGCTTGGTTAGAAAGTGAAGGATTAGAATACGGAAAAATCTCAGCAATGGCTAAATTATTTGCTGGTGATGCTGCGATGCGCCATACAGTGGAAGCGGTTCAAATTTTCGGAGGATACGGATACACGAAAGATTATCCAGTAGAACGATATATGCGTGATGCTAAAATCACTCAAATTTATGAAGGAACAAATGAAGTTCAGAGACTTGTTATTGGGCGTGCTGTTACGAAATAAATGAATAAAAGATAATGGGGAGGAGGGAAACGATTATGTGTTCAGATACCATTTTATCTTCAATAAAAGATTCAACATTGGTAGAAAAACGTAGAAGTCAGATTATTGCTGGTGCCTTAACTTTATTTAAAGAAAAAGGTTTCCATCGAACAACGACTAGAGAAATAGCAAAAGAATCTGGTTTTAGTATCGGAACTTTATATGAATATATTAGAACAAAAGAGGACGTATTATTTTTAGTTTATGAAGCGATTAATGACCATGTATATAAACATCTTGAGAAAGTAATTGGTTCTAAGGAGCCGTCGATTCAAAATTTAATTTATATTATTGATTCGTATTATCGTCTAATGGATGAAATGCAGGAAGAAGTTATTATTCTATATCAAGAAGTAAAGTCATTACAGACGAATGTAAAAGGGATTGTGTTAAAGAAAGAACGAGAAATGGTCATTATGCTGAAAGAAGCAATTATGACTTGTGTATCTGGCACATTGGTAGAAGAAGAAATCGAACTTATTGCAAATAATATTTTTGTTCAAGGACATATGTGGGGGTTTAGACGCTGGATGTTGCACCGGAAATTTACAATCGATATGTATATTGAGATGCAGACCAATTTTGTATTACAGTCTTTAGGGATAAAAGATTATTAGTATCTGGGTTGTCTTGTGAGTCAAGATAAGAGGAGGTTTTAAAATTGGAACATATGGAAGTGTATAAACCGAAGAACCATGTACGGGTTGTTACAGCATCGAGTCTGTTTGATGGTCATGATGCTTCCATAAATATTATGCGGAGGATTCTTCAAGCTAGTGGCGTTGAAGTTATCCATTTGGGTCATAACCGAAGTGCCAGAGAAGTTGTCAATGCTGCGATTCAGGAAGATGTTCAGGCGATAGCAATATCTTCCTATCAAGGGGGGCATCTTGAATACTTTAAATATATCGTTGACTTACTGAGAGATAATGATGCAGATCATGTAAAAGTTTTTGGTGGCGGCGGAGGTACTATTATTCCCCGAGAAGTAAAAGAATTACATGATTATGGTGTTGATTGGATTTTTACTCCAGAAGACGGTAGAAAAATGGGATTGCAAGGTATGATCAATAAGATGATCGAACTAAGCGATTTTGTCCCACCGATCGATATTGCTAAAGACAAAAGCCGTCTAGAACAAGGAGATGATCAAGCGATTGCCCGGATGATCTCGCTTATTGAACGTGATGATGAAGAAGATAAACAAAAGCTCATGCATATATTAAAGGAAAAACAGCATCGTACGGTTCCTGTACTCGGAATAACCGGAACAGGAGGAGCTGGAAAAAGTTCTTTAACGGATGAGTTAATTCGTAGATTTTTACATGAAATTGATCAGAAAAGAATTGCGATTGTTTCTATCGATCCTACAAAGCGAAAAACAGGCGGAGCTTTATTGGGAGATAGAATACGAATGAATGCAATTTTTTCAGATCGTGTCTATATGCGTTCATTGGCAACGAGAGGGTCGAGAACAGAGATATCAAAAGCTACACAAGATGTAATAAAGATTTTTCAAGCTGCAAATTTTGACTTAATTATTGTTGAAACGAGTGGAATTGGGCAAGGGGATGCAGAGATTACTGAAATTACCGATTTCTCTATGTATGTTATGACGAGTGAGTTTGGTGCTCCGACACAGCTTGAAAAAATTGATATGATCGATTTTGCTGATTTTATCGTTATTAATAAATTTGAACAAAAAGGGTCTGAGGATGCATTAATGCAAGTTCGTAAACAGTATGAACGTAGTCATATGCTTTTTCACAAAGATCACACAACATTTCCGGTATATGGTACGATTGCTAGTCGATTTAATGATCCTGGAACAAATGCATTATTTGCAGGAATTGTTGATAAGCTAAACGCAGAATACGGCTGGCAGGAAAACGTTCCATTTGATCGTCATGAGCTATCAATAAACCATAGTAATATCATACCGAATGATCGAATCCATTATTTACGGGAGATAAGTGCGACTGTTAGAGGTTATCATAAGAAAGTGGCGGAGCAGAGTGAGATTGCTAGAAAGTTATACCAACTGCGGGGAGCAAAGGAACTTTTCGATGACAAAATGATTAACCAAACAGTTGATCAAACGTTTGATCAATACTTAACGAAGCTAAATAAAGAAGAGCAGAAGCTGCTTGATTCATGGGATAGTCTGAAGCAAAAGTATGACGGAGATACGATTACATTTTCGGTAAGGAATAAAGAATTAACTATCGATATTACAACTACTTCTTTGTCCGGTTTAAAAATACCTAAAGTTGCTTTCCCCCACTACTCCGATTGGGGAGATCGCTTAACATGGCTAATGAAAGAGAATGTACCCGGGGAATTTCCATATACGGCTGGTGTATTTCCTTTTAAACGAGAAGGTGAAGATCCTACAAGACAATTTGCGGGTGAAGGTACTCCAGAACGAACAAATCGCAGGTTTCATTATTTATCTGAAGGAGAAAGGGCAAAAAGACTATCTACAGCTTTTGACTCCGTAACTTTATATGGAGAAGACCCTTCCTATGAGCCGGATGTTTATGGAAAAGTTGGAGAAAGTGGAGTAAATGTATGTACACTGGATGATATGAAAAAATTGTACGATGGATTTGATTTAACGGATCCACAGACTTCTGTTTCGATGACGATTAATGGGCCGGCACCAATTATATTAGCAATGTACTTTAATACAGCGATTGATCAGCAAATTGAAAAATTTGAGAAAGATAATGGTCGAAAACCTTCTAAGGAAGAAGCTGAAAAAATAAAATTACAAACATTACAATTAGTGCGGGGTACGGTTCAAGCAGATATTTTAAAAGAAGATCAAGGTCAAAACACATGTATATTTTCAACAGAATTTGCACTGAGAATGATGGGCGATATTCAACAGTACTTTATTGATTATCAAGTGCGAAATTATTATTCAGTTTCTATTTCGGGCTACCATATTGCGGAGGCTGGCGCAAATCCAATTACCCAACTTGCCTTAACATTGGCAAATGGATTCACGTATGTTGAATATTATTTAAGTCGTGGAATGGATATAAATGATTTTGCCCCTAATCTGTCATTTTTCTTTTCGAATGGACTAGACCCCGAATATACAGTGATTGGACGTGTGGCAAGGAGAATTTGGGCAATTACAATGAAAGAACGGTATGGGGCGAATGAACGAAGCCAAAAATTAAAATATCATATTCAAACATCGGGCCGCTCCCTCCATGCTCAGGAAATTGATTTTAATGATATTAGAACGACATTGCAAGCTTTAATCGCCATTCAAGATAATTGTAACTCTTTGCACACAAACTCTTACGATGAGGCGATCACAACACCAACGGAAGAATCTGTGCGACGAGCACTTGCCATTCAAATGATTATTAATAAAGAGTTTGGTTTAACAAAAAATGAAAACTCTCTACAAGGTTCTTTTATTGTAAATGAATTAACAGATCTTGTAGAAGAAGCAGTGCTTGCTGAATTTGAACGTCTTAATGATCGTGGAGGGGTTCTTGGCGCAATGGAACGACAATATCAGCGTAATAAAATTCAAGAGGAATCTTTATATTACGAAAGTAAAAAGCATTCAGGTGAACTGCCGATTATTGGTGTCAACACATATTTAAATCCTAATCCACCATCGGAAGAAGAAATTGATCAGATGGAGCTAGCAAGAGCCACAAAGGATGAAAAAGAGTTACAAATACAGAATCTTAAAAAGTTTCATGAAGAAAATGAAGGAGTGAAAAATCTAGCAATCGAAAAGCTGAAAAAAGTTGCCAATGAAAATGGAAATATATTTGCTGAATTAATGGATACCGTAAAAGTTGCAAGCCTTGGTCAAATTAGTGAGGCTTTATATGAAGTGGGCGGACAATATAGAAGGAATATGTAGTGTCAAATGCTAAATTAAATGTCGGCGTGTTCGTAGCCGATGTTTATTTTTTTAGCAGATAGGAAACTATAAAACTTTCTTGACTCGCTCACTGGCTAAAAGCTCGGGCGTCCTGGGACTGGGACTGCGCTTACTCGTCCCATCGAAGGGCATTTGCTCTTTCGTTCGTCCCACCGTAAAGCATTTGTCTCAGGCGCCCAGTCTAGCACGTCAATCACTCGTAAGTGCAACTCATACTCTCGTCAAGGCTTGGCGATAACTAAAGTGTTCTAATAAAAAAATATAACTAATTTCTTGACTAAATTTTTGAAATAGCTATCATATTTTCATGACACTTGATTATAATCTAAGGAATAGTTTATACTACAAAATTATTAGTGTTAATAATTAATACAGACTTACTTAACAGTAAGAATTATAGATAACTTTTTTACTGTATAAGTGCAACTTATTTTTATTATTATTAAAGGATGTGCATAGAAGTGGGCTTAGAAAAGTATAGTGATGAAAAAATTCAAAAAATGTCTATGATTGAACTTGCAAATATTATTTTAGCGGATGAGAAAAAAGAATTAAATTTTCTGGATCTCTTTGCAAAAGTTGCCGAACATAAAGGTTTTACCCAAGAACAGCAAGATGATTTGCTGGCTCGCTTTTATACAGATCTGAATGTTGATGGGCGTTTTACTACATTGGGATCAAATATATGGGGCTTAAAAAGATGGTACCCGGTTGATCAAACAAGTGAAAAATCGTTAGCGGAATCAAGGAAAAGAGATCTGGAAGAAGAAGAGTTGGAAGTTGAACTTCTTGACGATGAACTAGTCGATGAAGAAGTTGAAGAAGATGAAGATCTGTATGAAGAATATGATGATTTAGAATATGAAAATTATGATGAATAATTTCTACCTTAAGCTGGTAAACTAATTTTAGTGAACGTTCCATAATATATAACATTGATATCTTGACATTTACCAGTATAATGAGTAAAATTTTTATTGGGCTATACAAGAAAAAAGAACTCGTCAAATGCGTTTCCCCTGATTGGGAAACGCATTTATTATTTTACACATGAATGAAAGGGAAAGAGGGTACAAAATTGACAAAATATATTTTTGTAACTGGTGGGGTTGTTTCATCTTTAGGAAAAGGGATTACTTCGGCATCATTAGGTAGATTGCTGAAAAATCGTGGACTAAAAGTAACATTGCAAAAATTTGACCCATATTTGAACGTCGATCCAGGAACAATGAGTCCTTACCAGCATGGAGAAGTATTCGTAACAGAAGATGGAGCGGAAACAGATTTAGATGTTGGTCACTACGAACGTTTTATTGATATTAATTTAAATAAATTTAGTAATATTACGACAGGAAAAGTATATTCTAGTGTAATTCGTAAAGAACGTGATGGGGAATATAAAGGTGCTACTGTTCAAGTTATCCCTCATATTACGAATGAAATAAAAGATCAAGTATATAAAGCAGGTAAAGCAACAGAAGCTGATGTTGTTATTACTGAAATTGGTGGGACTGTAGGGGATATTGAATCCTTACCTTATTTAGAAGCCATCAGACAGATTAAGAGCGATATTGGCCGTGATCAGGTCATGTATATTCATTGTACACTCGTACCTTATATTAAAGCAGCTGGTGAAATTAAGACAAAACCAACACAGCATAGTGTAAAAGAGTTACGTTCGCTTGGAATACAACCAGATGCTATTGTACTACGTTCCGAATTTGCAATAAGTGAAGAAACAAAAGAGAAAATTGCCTTATTTTGTGATACGAGAAAAGAAGCTGTAGTTGAAATGGTAGATGCGGATATACTTTATCAAGTACCAATCGCTCTCCAAGAACAGAATTTAGATGATTTAGTATGCAGTCATTTAGGATTAGTTCAAAAAGAAGCAGATATGACTGAGTGGAAAGAACTGATTCATAAAGTTAGAAACTTATCACGAACGGTAGAAATTGGTCTAGTCGGAAAATATGTAGAATTACCGGACGCATATTTATCACTAATAGAGTCACTGAAACATGCCGGATATATATATGATACCGATATTTGTGTACATTGGATTAATTCTGAAACATTAGATAAGGAAACGATACATGAAGAACTATCTAATGTAGATGGAATTGTTGTACCTGGCGGCTTTGGTACAAGAGGGATTGATGGTAAGATAGAAGCGATACAATATGCGCGAGAGAATAGAGTACCTTTTTTAGGGGTCTGTTTAGGAATGCAGCTAGCTGCTGTTGAATTTGCTCGCAATGTAATTGGATTAAAGGAAGCTCATTCTGTTGAGATTAACCCAAACACACCGTATCCTATTGTTAAGTTAATTGAAAAAGAAAAAAATAATAACGAAATGAGTAATGGATTAAGATTAGGTTCTAAACAAGTTTTACTTTTGGATAATACAAAGGTAAAAGAAGCATATAATGGAGCAGATAGTGTTGGTGAAAGACACCGCCATCGTTACGAGATTAATGCTGAATACCGTGAACAGTTTGAATCTAACGGTCTCGTCATTTCCGCTGTTGGTGAACAAGAGGATCTTATTAAAGCAATCGAACTAAAAGATCACCCATGGTTTGTTGCATGTCAGTACCATCCGGAATTTAAATCAAGACCGACTAAAGCACATCCATTATTGGAAGGATTTATTGATGCAGTGGTTGATGGGAAATATAATAAATAAAAGTTGTTTTATCAATTTAAATTGATCATAAACAAGTGTATGGATAGTTGATAAATTATTTGTTGATTTTGACGCAAAATTCATAAACTGTGCAGTAACTTAGGATTAAGTTACTCCGCAAATATCTAAACAAAGTTGCGATGTAAAATACCGCTTCGGCAGAATACTTCGCTTTCCGTGGGCACGGCCTCAGCCTCCGAAGCACAGGACGTGCAAGTG
>NZ_JBPPZG010000164.1:0-9209 GCF_051918545.1 Pseudogracilibacillus amylolyticus (SeqCode)
ATACTCCCGAGTGTTTCTTTGAAAAATTTATCGTGAGGATTTTCAATTTTAATTTTATTAACTGACGTCCGGGAATAGCTTGAAGCATCTTCTTTGACTGTATGTGTAATAGTCAATTTATCACTTCCTTTGGGGGATAATCGGTGAAGTTTTATGTTGATGTCTAATTATAATATACCAGTTCTTTATCCCTCAGCCAAATTAATTGAATGTTAAAATACTTTATCGTAAATATGTGTACAAGATAATTACGAATGTATTTTAATGAGCAATTCCATCCTTATCCGTCCTCTGAATAAAGAACAAACGATGATTGATACACTGATAGCAAAAACAAATGCATTCTGGAGATCCAGAAACAAATACTTCGATCACTTTCGGAGACTTGGATGAATGTATGTTACAACGCTGTCACAATAAAAAAACATAATTATCACAATCTAAGTAATTTTTCTCCAAAACACCCTAATACATCTTTTATTATGAGATAATATAGATGAAAGGGGATGATTACTATGTTTCATCAATATGGTCCTCATCATATGATGGGTAACTCTGGGTATGGCATGGTTTGGATGATCCTTTTTATCCTATTGTTATTAGTCCTTTTCTTTTTAGGGTATAAACTTATTCAAGCTAGTAGGAAAGACGAGGACAAGGCATTAGCTATCTTACGCGAGCGTTATGCAAAAGGTGAATTGACAGATGAAGAATTTGAACAAAAAAAGAAAACATTACAGAATTAGACTAACAATACCGATGACGGTACCTTTGTTAGTTTTTTTTCATGCAAAATGAACACCAAATTTTAATGGTTAGTAATACCTGCATAATCCTTTATATGGGAAAAACCTAAAAATAAAGTCGGGAAATGAAAAATCTTATCCTAGTATTTATTATTCATTTTGTACTTTTTCTATGTGAAGACAACAAATCTTAACGTATAATACGTTTAGTTATGTCAACATAAGCAAGGAGGACTTGAAAAATTGAATAAAAACATTTTGTTTATCTTCATTATTTCTATATTCTTGTTAGGTGGGTGTGCTTCTGCGTTGGATAGTATGTTAACTAAATCTTCACCATCGGAAGTATTAAGAAAGGCAGAGGAAGCACATAGCGAATTAACAGGTGTGGAAGTGTCGTTTGTAGAGAATTATAAAGATTTTACTGATACTGGATCAATGGTTATTGATATAGCAGGAAATGAAAGTTATATTACTTTAGATGAAGATAATCTTTCTATTTATATAAATGATGATGATACACTTGTAGAATATAGTAGTGGCGAAGTAGAGTCTTGGGGAGATTCGGGAGTATTTGCTGAAGTGGAAGATATGGTAGCACTCGAAAAAAATCCATTAACTTATTACAAAGATATAGATAACGATATCTATGATAAATTTGATTTGGAAAAAGAAAAAAATCAATATATTTTGACATATACAGGTAGTAAGGATGATGCAGAGCATTTAGGGAAAGCCATCACATTTTATCAATTAACCGGTTTTGATGATTTTGATGAAACAATTGATTTATTAGATATGGAAGTAAAGGAATTTGACTTAAAACTGGTCATCAATAGTGCTTCTTTTTTAGTAGAAAAAATTGAACAACAATTAACTTATAAATTCGAAGACGATCCAGAAGATACAGAAGTTAACGTTGTTCATGAATTCGATAAGTATGACGATATAGGAGAAATAGTCAGATTAGAAGCAACAGTTGCAGACGAAGAAGGGTTAAATAAGAAAGATAGTGGGGACACAAAAGATTTAAAAGACGAAGACAAAGAACTTTATGAAAAAGAAGCGGCCGAATATGTAGACGCATTAATACAAGCAACCGTATTTCAAGATGCTGATAAGTTTATTAAAAAAGCTCCCAAATCTATGTCTGAAGAAGATAAAAAATCGGAGGCTGAAGTCCAAAGAGATTTCTTTAAAGAAATTTATATCCAAAATACAAAAGACAATATGGAAGGTACAGGAGTTACAGACAAAGAAATTTCTGATTTGGCGGACGCCTTCTTAAAAGCTCTTTCTACTACAAAATATGAAATAGTTGATTCCGAAGCAATATCCGATGAAGACTTTGTTGTAACAGTATCTATTCAAGGGATTGATGATTCAAAAGTATATCAAGACACAGAGGATCAATTGTATGATGCTGTTATGGAAGAAGATTTTTCCGAAGATGAAATCTTTTCGAAAAATATGGAACTTTTAATTAAAAATTATAAAGGGGTAGACTCCCTCCTTGATCCAGTTGAAGTGAAAGTAGACGTAACGAAAAAAGGAGAAGGATCTTATCTTGTAGTGATGCAAGATCAATTTTTAGTCGGCGGATTTGTTCAATAATCGGAGTTTTATAAAAGAGTAGCAGATGCTACTCTTTTATATATAATAAGGTTGAAAAAAGTCCGTTTATGGTAAAAAGATTTTCCGTGGCATTTTTGACAATGGTATTAGTATCATACCTTTATTATTAGCCGCTAAATATCCAACAGAACCGAATACCATTTCGTTTGATGAGCTAGTAAGTTTATGGATCTCTATCGTAATGTTAATAGTACTTTTCACCTTCACTAATTTTGTCACTATTTACTTAATCTAGCAACGGCGCAGTCAAACATAATCCGAGCTGCAAAAGTTGTAGTGATATCTTGATGATCATATAAAGGATTTACTTCAGCTATATCAAAGGCATCCACCACTTCATATAAACTATCTAACATGGTCATGCACTGAACGGGAGTTAATCCACCGGGTTCATTTGCTCCAGTGCCTGGGGCATATGCCGGGTCTAATACATCAATATCAAACGTAAGGTAAATTTTCTCCACATCTTTTAATGCGTCTAACGTTTGTTGAATCACTTTTTTTGGTGTACTTTCATGAACCTCCCTAGCAGTAATTTGAACAATGCCACTTTCATTTAAATATTTTTCATACCAAGGATAATTATAACTACGTACCCCAATTTGTACGATGTGCTCCGGGTTAACCCTTGGGAGTTCTAAAGCACGGCGCATCTGACTACTTTGTGAAAGCTTTCCTTGGATAGGGGATTCATCTACTAAGTCTAAATGAGCATCAAATTGTATGATTCCAATATTTCCTTCTGTGTTATCATGTAAAGCTTTAATGACCGGATAAGAGATTGAGTGATCTCCTCCAAGGACAAAAGGGAAGCTCTTTTCTTGAAGTACTTGATTTATTTTTTTCTCTGCATTTTCAAACGTTTTTTCAGTACTAAATGCAGCGAGATCAATATCACCATAATCTTTAATTCCGTGATCTACCAAATTGAATGTTTGCCGTTTTTCGACATTGTACACTTGGTTATTCTCGATTCGGTTGTAAAACCATGAAAAAGCCTCTCGAATTTTTGCTGGTGCAAATCTAGCACCGGGTCTTCCTAATGAGGCTCCACCGTCCCATGGAAAACCAACAATTCCAAAATTTTTATGATTCATTTTCAACATCCCCTTTTGTATAAGAAATTTCTTCGATTTTGATATCTTGTTTGTTATTAATCATAAATAAGAATAAACCTACTACAAACCAAATAATAAATAGTGTGTACTCAACTCCTTTTAAAGAAATAGGAGTACCTGGAATAAGCATTAACAATAATAAAAATCCAGAGGAAATAGTTGCAATATAACCCATTATGATTCCTCCTGGAGCTTTATATGGTCGGTGAAGATTTGGTGCCGTTTTTCTCAGTTTAATACTGCTAAGAGCCATGAAAAACCATGCAATTAAAAATGAGATACCACCCATCACCATTAACGGAGATAGCATACCTTGTCCTAACAAAATTCCTATAGTTGCTATTATTGCCATAAAAGCTAGCGTATTCTTTGGAGTTTTATTTTTGGAATCCATCGTAGCAAATACTTTAGGTATAAAACCTGCTTTTGAAAAAGAAGTGATCAAACGACTTCCAGCAAATAAGAATCCGTTAAAAGTTGTAATAACACCTAATAGAACACCAAAAATAATGATACTCGTTAAAAATGCGGAGCCGCTTGTTGCTTCAAATGCTGCGACAAGTGGAAGTTCTCCTAAATTAACTAATTTTTCAGCTGGCATAATGAAACTAGATGAGAAAACAATCAGAACATATAACAAGCTACCCATGACAATCGTTCCAGTAATTGCTTTTCCAAGATTCGCCTGATTAATAGAGCTATCTGCTTCAGCAGCTGTCTTTGGAATGGTGTCAAAACCATTCATAAAAAAGATGATTGACGCAATCGCTGCAGCAATTCCAGCTGTTATATTACCCTCCGGTAACAACGGCGACATATTTGCGGGAGTTCCATTTATAATTCCACCGATAATGAAGATGAAAAATGTAGCAATCATTAAAAAAGCCGCTATATTTTGAAATGTACTTGATTGTTTAGCACCTTTCGAATTTAAATAAACTAAAATTACGATCATTAGGAAGCTAATTATCAAATGTGGCAGGTAAATTTGTTGATCTAATATTGTATATAAGGGAATTGAATTTAAAACTGGAAATAAATAAGATATTAAGGCGGCAACAGATATAGCAACCCAAGGTAATATTATTAAATATCCAAGTATTAAAAACCATCCACAAATAAAAGCTGGAATTTTTCCTAAAGTTTTGTAGGTATAAGCAAATTCACCACCCGAAATACGTAGACTTGATGTTAGTTCACCATATACAAATCCAATAGGAATAATCAATCCCATTGTAATCAGAATAGCGAGAATTGCACCGATACTTCCTGCTGCTGACATCCACGCTGGCACTGAAACAACCCAGCCAATTCCAATCATACTTCCAAATGCTAAACTAAAATAATCTTTTCCGGACATTCCTTTTTTATTCATGTGTAACACTCCTCATATTATGCCTAAGTTTATTTTTCTGCTTTACTAGAGTGTTTTCCTGAGCAGTTCTTACTCGCATAAGTGCAACCAAGGCATTCCCCTAAAGGATTGGCGAATGCCAAGTGTTTTAATGTACAATTCGACCTTCATTCATCTGGCTATATACCTCAATGCTTGATCCTTATAAGTAGATTGCTAGGTGAGGGTTTGTTACGCTTTTTGATAAACATCACGATGCTGTATACTCAATTATATCTTCAAATCTTAGTAGAAATTTTGTAAATTACTTTAGTTAATATTGTACAAAATTCCGAACGTATAATTTATGAAAAATATAATTACCTTCTTATAATTTGTACGTGCTCCCAAATTATACAAAAATGCATTTATCATACACAGAATTCATGTAAAAAATAATATATACCAAAAGAATAACTGTACACTGTATTCAAACAATAACATTAAAGAGAAAATTTATTTATCCTACAATAAATATACTTTCATTATAAATTATGATGAAAGGATTAAATGGCTTTAGCCCTTGAAGAGCAAAGCCATTTAGTATTTTTTATTTTGATCTATTAATTTTATTGGTATTCAGCTTTCCATTACCTTCTTAATTTTATCAATTGCCCAGTCTAAATCTTCTTTACTAATAATTAAAGGTGGTGCAAAGCGAATTACGAAATCATGTGTCTCCTTACAGAGCAAGCCTTCTTTCATTAGTTGTTCACAGTAAGGGCGAGCCGATTCCGTTAATTCCATACCTATAAATAATCCTTTTCCACGTACTTCTTTTATGATTGGATTATTAATTTTACGCAATTCTTCAACCATATATTGTCCAAGTTCGTTGGAACGTTCCGGAAGTTTTTCATCGACAATAACATCAAGGGCGGCTACAGATACTGCACATGCTAAAGGATTACCTCCAAATGTTGATCCGTGAGAACCTGGTTCAAAGACACCAAGAATGTCTTTATTAGCAACGACACACGAAATAGGGAACACACCGCCACCTAGTGCTTTTCCTAAAATAATGATGTCAGGGTCAACATCTTCCCACTCGCATGCTAAAAATTTACCGCTTCTACCTAAACCAGCTTGGATTTCATCGGCAATGAATAGAACATTTTCTTCTTTACAAACTTCATACGCTTCTTTTAAGAATCCTTCAGGAGGTATATTAATACCGGCTTCACCTTGAATCGGTTCAATTAAAAATCCAGCAGTATTTTCATTTATCGCAGCTTTTAAAGCCTCGATATCACCAAAAGGAATGACTTTAAAACCTGGTAACATTGGGCCAAAACCACGTTGATTAGCTGGCTCTGATGAAAGGGAAACCGCAGCCATTGTACGACCATGGAAGTTATCGACACAAGCAATGATCTCAGCTTGGTTTTCAGCAACACCTTTTACATCATATGCCCATCGTCTAGCTGTTTTAATTGCTGTTTCAACAGCCTCAGCACCAGTATTCATAGGAAGTGCCATTTCTTTATTTGTTAGTTTACAAATTTTCTCATACCACGGGCCGAGTTGATCGTTATGAAATGCACGTGAAGTTAGCGTCACACGATCAGCTTGTTCTTTAAGGGCAGCAATAATTTTAGGATGTCTGTGTCCTTGGTTAACCGCGGAATACGCACTTAACAGATCCATATATCGGTTTCCTTCAGGATCTTCTACCCATACACCATCCCCTTTTGCAATAACAACAGGCAAAGGTAAATAATTATTTGCTCCATACTCTTCTGTAGTGTTAATGATTTCTGTACTTGATTGAACCATGTAATCCCTCCATTATTAATAAGTAACACTATAAACATATTTAGAACACATAAGTTTCTGAAAGTGTTTACAAATATGATAACATAATTTATACTATTTGTATACAGTATACCGAATACGTGGGAAGGTGATGTTAGTGAAAAAAATAAAACAGGGTGAGACGTTAGCAGATCAGGCGTATAGGATGATAAAACAAGCAATAACAAATGGTAAATTAAAAGAAAATGAACAATTGCCTGAAGAAAAAATTGCGATAAACCTAGGAATAAGCCGAACTCCATTACGTGATGCATTAAGTAGATTAGCCGCAGAAGGACTAATTATTCAACAAAAAGGTCGTCCAGCGATTGTTGCAAGTTTTACAAAAGCGGACTCACTAGAATATATGGAATTAAGAGGCCTACTTGAAGTTTACAATATAGAAAAGATTATTTCAAAAGTGAATGCTCCTTTTATTGAATTATTAAAAACCAATGCCGCTGAACAATTAGATGCGATTAAGCGGGATAATTATAATGAGTTTATTGAATTGGATAGAGAATTCCATTTATTACTAGCATCCCAAAATGATAATAATGAATTGAAAAATATTATCCACCGTATGAATACTGGTATCAATCGGGCATTTCTTATACTTTCAAATACAGTTCCTACTAGTGCGAATGAAGCTTATCATGAACACATGGATATCATTGAATCAATAGAAAAAAAGGATGTCATACTTGCACGAAATAAAATGATTGTCCATATGAATAATGTTGAAAAGCGATTTTTAGGATATTATGCGGAAGATTCAAATAAATAGTATTTAAACAAACTTGACTGGGGGAATACATGATGATGATCTGGAATACACCGGAACAACTAGAAAACTTAATTTGTGAACTTGTAAGTTGGCATAGTCGTACTGGGACTAAAGGTGAGATTGAATTTTCAAATAAAATTAAAAATAAATTAATGGATTTAGCTTATTTTCAGACAAACGAATCCCATATCCATTTTCACGACGCTGGTAATGAAAGAAATACAGTAACTGCCCTTTATCATAGTGGGGTTACTGATAATACAATTGTTTTAATTAGT
Organism: Pseudogracilibacillus amylolyticus (SeqCode); assembly: GCF_051918545.1. Lineage (NCBI taxonomy): Bacteria > Bacillati > Bacillota > Bacilli > Caryophanales > Bacillaceae > Pseudogracilibacillus > Pseudogracilibacillus amylolyticus (SeqCode). The sequence continues at coordinate 7,752 of NZ_JBPPZG010000164.1, forward strand.
CATTTTGATACTGTTCATACGGGAGAGTTTGGAAGATTAGAAGACTTGGCATTTCAACCAAAAGAATTAACGGAAGAGTTTAAAAAACGAATAAAAGAACTTCCAAAGGATGCGCAAGTTGATTTGGAATCGGGAAATTATTTGTTTGGTCGTGGAACGATGGATATGAAAATGGGTCTTGCCCTCCATCTTCATTTACTGGAGATGGCTAGTACTGAAAAATGGCCAATCAATTTATTACTATTAACGGTACCAGATGAAGAAGTAAATTCCTCAGGTATGAGAGCTGCCGCTGCCGGTCTTGTTGATCTGAAAGATAAATATAATTTAGAATATAAATTATTTTTAAATAGTGAACCTTCATTTTCTCAAAAGCCATTAGATGAAAACTATTATATTTATTCTGGAACTATTGGCAAGATTATGCCTTCAGCACTATTTTATGGACGGGAGACCCATGCCGGAGAGCCATTAAGTGGAATGACAGGACATTATATGGCTTCATATTTAACAAAAGCAATGGAATTCAACTTAGATTTTATAGAAGAAGTATATAATGAAAAAACACCACCGCCAATCTGTTTAAAGAAAAATGATTTAAAGGAACATTATTCAACACAAACATCTCATCACTCTGCGGCATTATATAATGTTTTTGTAATGCGTAGAAGCGCTGCAGAAATTATGGATTTATTTAAAGAAACAACTGTACAAGCAATGGAAGAATGCCAAAAGGATTATGAAGCAATATGTAGACGTGTGAATGTAGAGCCAATTGGGAAAATCCAAGTATTAGAATACAGTGAATTACTAAACTATGCTGAAGGAAAAATAGGAGTTGCAGCAGTTCAGGAAATTAAAAACAACGTAACCCAAAATAAAAATCTCGATGAACGAGAAATGTCTATTCTAATTAGTGACGAACTAATGTTAAATTGTCAGGAATTAGCACCAGCAACAATCGTATTTTTTGCACCACCATATTATCCTGCAATAAATTCAACAGAAGAACCATTAGTGCAGGAACTAATTACATTATCTCAACAGACACTATTGGATGAATTTAATGTCGAAGCAAAACAAGTTCACTATTTTAATGGTATTTCCGACTTAAGTTATGTAAATTATGATAAACATGACAGTGGTTGGAAAGCATATATGAATAATACACCTGTATGGGGAGATGTATACAGTATCCCGTTTGAAGACATGCAAAAACTTCAAGCCCCCGTATTAAATATTGGGCCATTTGGAAAAGATGCACATAAATTAACAGAACGTCTCCATAAAGAAAGTGCATTCGTTTACACGCCATATGTGCTAAAAAAAGTTATTGAAAGTCTTTTTGTATTGGAGAATTATTTAAAGCAGGTATTATTCTAGGATTATTGATTGGTGTTGTATTAATGATCGTTTCTTATTTTACTATTAAAAAAGACGGCAAAGAAATTATTGTGG